>CAYJJD010000001.1:0-101862 GCA_964370425.1 uncultured Akkermansia sp.
TCGCGGCTCATTGGGGATTTTCACCCCAGCGACTACGCCATGTCTGGCGTACCGATAATGGGCAGAAGCCTTTCGACTTCTGCCCATGCTTTTTAAGCCTCTTTAAGCTTCTTTTATGCAAAGAATGTTCCAAAGATGAATCCCGATATGGTCGCCATGATGATCACGAGTACGACGTAGACAGCGGTCTTCTTCACGCCCATGACTCCGTTTATCACGAGCATGTTTGGAAGTGACAGGGACGGTCCTGCCAGCATGAGGGCGAGTGCTGGTCCTTTCCCCATGCCCGAGGAGAGGAGTCCTTGGATAATGGGTACTTCTGTCAGTGTGGCAAAGTACATGAATGCTCCCGCAAAGCTGGCAAAGAAGTTCGATCCGAGCGAGTTTCCGCCCACGGCCCATTCTACCCAGCTGTTCGGGATGATGCCTGGTATGGCGGTGTCGTCATGGGTCGAGCCGAGCAGGAAGCCTGCTGTGATGACACCGATGGCGAGCAGGGGCATGATTTGCTTGGCAAATCCCCAGCTGGAGAGTGTCCAGTCGCGGTTTTCTTCGTTTTTCTTGTCGAAGAGGGTCATGAGCGAGAGGGCGGTGATACCGACGATCATGGGGACGAGGGGGGCGAGTTTCGCATTCGGCACGTAGCTGTCAGCGATGAAGGCTGAGGCGATGGTGGCGATCGCACCGAGGGCGACCCAGACGGCTTTAATCTTGAGGATATTGACCAGGGAGAAGCAGAGCAGCAGGGAGAAGCCTCCTGTGATGAGCCACTTGTTCGCATAGATGCTGTGCCAGATGCCTTCTGTCGATCCCGATGCTGGTGCTCCCCAGTTCGCAAAGACGAGGATGAAGACGAGGGTGAAGAAGTGGAAGGAGGTCTGCCACATGGGGCGTTTCTCTGGGGGGGCTTCGATGTTCATCTGGTCTTCTTTCTTCGCTTGTTCTTCCTTTCGGAAGATGAAGGACATGGTAAGGCCGATGACGACGGAGAAGACGACTGCTCCCACGGTGCGTGCGATGCCGAGTTCTGCCCCGAGGATGCGCGCGGTGAGGATGATGGAGAGGATGCTAATGGCAGGACCTGAGTACAGGAACGCGACTGCTGGGCCTAGTCCTGCGCCTCGCTTGTAGATGCTGGTGAAGAGCGGTAAGATGGTGCAGGAGCAGACGGCGAGGATGCCTCCAGAGACGGCGGCGACGGTGTAGGAGACCCACTTTTTCGCATTCGCACCGAAGTACTTGATGACCGCTCCTTGGCTGACGAAGATGGAGATGACACCTGCGATGAAGAAGGCAGGTAGCAGGCAGAGGACGACGTGTTCCTGTGCGTACCATTTCGAGAGGTCGAGCGTGGCATCGACGGCGGTGAGGAAGGCGGCATTGTCAATAGGCATGAAGAATACTGCCGAGAAGATGACGATGAGCCAGATGAGGAATTTAATTTCTTTTGCTTTTTCCATGATGATTATACGAGTAGTATTTTGCTAAAAATGAAGTAGATACCCATACCGAGCAGTATGATACCGGTGATCATTGTAATCACTGGCTGAGCCTTCTGGATATGCTTCATGATGAGTTGTGCGTGTCGGACACTGAAGACGAGCACCAAGGCGATGATGACGACTGGTAGTGCTGTACCGACGCCGAAGCTGATGATGCTCATACCGAAGTCAAATGTACTTAGCTGTAGGGAGGTGGGCAGGACGCTGGTGAAGAGGATGGCTGCCGAAGGTGGGCAGAGCGCGAGAGCGAAGAGGAATCCCATGCCGAGCGCACTGATGCAGCTGGCGAAGAAGCCTTTTGTCTCTTTCTGGAAGGCAGAGCTCTTCTTCCCTATAGAGGGGAAGGGGATGATGCCGAGCAGTACGAGTCCTGCGATGGAGAGAAGAGGCCCCATGTAGATGGGCATTTCCGTCTGCAAGGTGTAGGACAGCGTCGGTACGCTGCTGAGCCCTAGCCCTAAGAGAAGGGCGATAAGGGCATAGGCTGCCACGCGCCCAAGGGTATAGAGAAGCGCGGATAAACAGGCTGCTACAGGGGAACCCACCTGACGTGTCAAGAAGCTCACAGCCGCTATATTACCCGCGAGGGGACAGGGCATGATGGCGCTGGAGATACCCAGCCCCAGCATGCTGAGGAGAATCAGCCACATGGGATTAGCTCTATGTGAGGAGATTAGCTATCTGTCTTAGGAAGCGGAGATCGCAGCCTTCACTTGTTCGGTGACATAGGCCTTGAACGCAGCTTCATCGCGGGCGAATTCCCAGATTTTCTCGGCATTCTTCCATGACTTCTCAGTACCAGATTCGATGTTCTTAATGATGAGGCTCTTCGTAGCAAGGGCGTACTTCTGCACGTCTGCTTCGCCAGCTTTCACACTCTTGAGGATGACTGTTCCGTTCTTGATCTGGTCAGCAAACTCTTGGGAGACGGATTCTTGTATCCACTTTTCCATGCGCTGGCAGGTGACGCAGCGTGCTCCAAATTGGTAGTAGACGACTTCTACGCCTTGGGTGATGGCAGGGGCTGCGTTCGCGGATGCGCTTTCAGCGGCGTTTTTCTTGTTGTCGATCGCCTTGTAGACAGCGAAACCGACGAGGATGAGGACGACCCAGAGGATGAGCTGCTTGACCATCTTGCAGCCAGAAGCTGGAGCGGAGTCACTGCAGCAGCCTCCGCCTGAGCAGCATGAACCAGATGTTTTTTCCGCAGGGGCGGAGCTGGAGCAGCAGCTTGTTGCAGGGGTGGATTCAGCAGAGGCAGAGCAGCAGCTTGTTGCTGGAGCTGGTGTTTCTTCCGCTGGTGCTTCGCAAGTACCACCGCAGTTACATCCGCCTGCGGGGATGCCGCTATTCTTCAGGATGTCACTGAGCTGTTCTTCCGTGGGGACGTAGCCTTTTACCATGACTTTACCGTCGATGGCGAGGGCGGGGGTGGCTGCGACGCCAGCGGCGGCGGCTTCGAGGGGGTCGGTGACCTTTGTGATCTCGCAGTTGAGCTGGAGCTCAGCGACGAGCTTCTTGGTCATGTTCGTGAGGTCGTTGCACTTCTTGCAGCCTGGACCGTAAATGGTGATGGTGTTCATGTTTTTGAGTGTTTGGGGTTGTATGGTTGTTTTTTGATTTTAGGAATTAATGTGCTTGTCTATGCAGTTGAAGAGGGTGGACAGGCAGGTGAGGCTGAGGCTGTAGAATACCTGTTTTCCCACTTGGCGACTCTGGATGATGTCAGCGGTTCTCAGCACCTTGAGGTGACTGGATATGGTGGACATGTCGCGTCCTGAGTTTTCGTGTAGGGTGCATACGCAGCACTCGCCATGGAGGAGCATCTCCACGATGCGGAGGCGTATGGGGTGCCCCAAGGCCTTGAATATAGCGGCTTTTGCCTCTATGTTTGCCGAGCTTAGCTCCTGCGCAGCGCAGCTGCATGGTGTGGTTGATATCGTGGGCATGTCTTAATCATATTGATATTTTTAAAAATGTCAATATGAATTCTTCATCTATCTGTCATACTTTACTCTTTTCAGATGCGCGGACTCAGGCTAGAATAATTCCATGCAAGATCAGGGAGGCTCTATCCAAATCAGAGGCGCGCGCGAACATAATTTAAAATCCATTGATATTGATATACCTTTGCGAGGTATCACGGTGGTTACAGGTCCTAGTGGCAGTGGGAAGAGTTCGCTGGCGATGAGCACGCTGTATGCAGAAGGGCAGCGACGCTATGTGGAGACATTCTCCCCCTATGTGCGTCAGTTCATGGACAGAATGAGCCGTCCCGATGTGGATGCGGTGGAGAATGTGCCGCCTGCCATCGCGCTGGGACAGCGTAATTCTGTGAAGAACTCCCGCTCGACGGTGGGGACGATGACGGCTCTGAATGAGTACCTGAAGATTATTTATGCGCGTCTCGCCGTCGGTCACGATGCGCAGGGGCGCGAGATACGCCCCGAGACGGCGCAGAGTGTGACGGCCAAGCTGCTGAAGGAGGCGGCAGGCGCGGATATTCTCGTCTGCTTTGCCGTGAAGCAGGTCGGGACATTTGACGAGATGCGTCAGGCTCTGGAGGCGCAGGGATATGTGCGCCTCCTGCATGAGGGTGACGTTCACCGTCTGGATTCCCTGAGTGAAGGCGATCTTTCTGAGGAGTACTGGATGCTCATTCATGACCGCATACGCGTGGAGGAGGCGCAGCGACAGCGTCTCATGGAGGCGATCGAAGCGGCGTTCCAGCTTGGTGGCGATGTGGTGGAGATTTCCCAGCGTGAGGAATCGGGCGCGTGGGGTGACTTGCAGACTTACCGCTGCGACTGGTTTCCGCTGGAAGAGCCGCGCCCTGGGCTGTTTTCTGGAAACTCCCCACTCGGTGCATGCCCTGCGTGCAAGGGCTACGGCCGCGCGATCACCTATGATTACAAGCGCGGCATCCTTCCTGACAAGAGCCTCGCTGACGGCGCACTCAAGGTGCTGAGCAGCCCTACCCTTTCCGAATGCTACCGCGACCTCGTGCAGAGCAATCGCATCGTGAAGGCCGTACGACTGAAGGTCGCATGGAAGGACCTGCGCGACGACGAGCGCGAGTGGGTCATGAAGGGGAACTCGGGCGATATGGATGTGTACGAAGCCGCAGGACGCGGGCTCTGGTACGGCATCGAGGGCATCTTCCGCGACATGGAGAAGTATTCCCATAAGATGAGCGTGCGCGTGTTCCTCGCCTACTACCGCGTGTATAGCATATGCCCCGAATGCCATGGCGGACGCTTGCGCCCCGAGGCACTCGCCTTCACCATAGGGGGGAAGACCGTCCCCGAGGTGCAGTCCATGCCCATGGATGAACTACTCGGCTGGATAGACACATATCTCATGGCAGATGAGCGCGAGGATAGATCGCTGCAACAAGCCGTGCATGAGTTCCGCAGCCGCGTCGTGTACCTCTGCGAAGTAGGACTCGCCTACCTCTCGGCAAGCCGCCTCACGCGCTCGCTCTCGGGTGGAGAAATCGAGCGCGTCAGCCTCACGTCCTGCCTCGGCGCGTCGCTGACTGAGACGCTTTTCGTCCTCGATGAACCCACGGTAGGACTGCATGCCCGTGACACAGACAGACTCATCGGCGCGATGCGCCGACTCTCCGAGCGCGGGAACACCCTCGTCGTCGTCGAGCATGAAGAAGCCGTCATGCGCGCGGCCGACCACCTCATCGACCTTGGCCCTGCGAGCGGAGCGGCTGGCGGTGAGCTCGTCTTCTCAGGCAGCCCGAAGAAGATTAACAAGAAAACCAAGTCTGCCCACTCCCAGACCATCCCCTTCCTCAGCGGCACACGCCAGATCGCCATCCCGAAGAAACGCCGCCGCGCGAAGCAGCAGCTCCACATGAAGGGCATAGAATGTCACAACATCAAGGGACTCGATGTCAGCATCCCCCTCGGTGTCTACACCTGTCTCACAGGCGTGTCAGGCAGTGGGAAAAGCTCCCTCGCCTGCCAGATGCTCTTCGGGCACGTCCACCCAGAATCCCTCGATGACGAGGCAGAAGGCAGCGTGCAATCCCTAGAAGGGCTCGAACACGTGGACGATATCCTCCTCGTCGACCAGAGCCCCATCGTGCGCACACCGCGCTCCACGCCAGCCGTGTACATGGGCGTATTCGACGACGTACGCGCCCTCTTCACGAACGAACCAGCCGCGCAAGCCCGCGGGCTGAAGGCAGGCTACTTCTCCTTCAACAGTGGCGAAGGCCGCTGCCCACGCTGCGCAGGACTCGGGCAAGAAAAAGTAGAGATGCAGTTCCTCTCTGACATCTTCGTCCCCTGCGCCCTGTGCCATGGCACACGCTACACGACGCAAGCCCTGAGCATCACCCTGTACGGCAAGAACATGGCGGAGCTGCTCGCCCTTGACATCAAGCAATCACAGCAACTCTTCGCCCAGCAGGACAACGCCCGCAGCCGCCGCATCGCGCAGCGACTCCAGGTCCTACTTGATGTCGGACTCGGACACCTCGGACTCGGGCAGCCGCTCAACACCCTCTCGGGCGGCGAAAACCAGCGACTCAAGCTCGCCAAACTCCTCGCCGAAGCCACCGACAAGAAATCGAACAAGAAAAAAGCCGAAGAGAAAAGCGAAGACACGAAGAAAAAACTCCTCATTCTCGACGAACCGGGCACAGGCCTGCACTTCTGCGACCTAGAGCAGCTACTCAGCGTCTTCAATCGCCTCGTGAACGACGGGCACAGCCTCCTCGTCATCGAGCATAACATGGAGCTCATCAAGTGCGCCGACCACATCATCGACCTCGGCCCCGAGGGCGGGCGCGAAGGCGGACTCATCGTCGCGGAAGGCACACCAGAGCATGTCGCGGAGCTCGGACTCGGCTACACCGCCCACTACCTCGCCGACGCACTTGGCATACGCCCAGCCCATGCCGCCCCCCACGTCGTCAGCCATCTCCCCGATCAGGAAGACATCCCTGCCCACACCATCAGCCTGCGAGGCGCACGCCATCACCAGCTGAAAAACCTCGATGTCGACATCCCCCACCATGAAATGACGGTCATCACGGGACTCTCAGGCAGTGGGAAAAGCACACTCGCCTTTGACATCATCTTCGCGGAAGGGCAGAAGCGATTCATGGACGTGATGAGCCCCTACGCTCGCCAATTCACCGAGCAGATGGAGACCCCCGACATCGACCGCCTCACAGGACTGCCCCCCACCGTCGCCATCGAGCAGAACCGCTCACGCGGCGGCAGCAAGTCCACCGTCGGCACCGTCACCGAGATATGGCAATTCCTGCGCCTCCTCTACGCAAAACTCGGGCAGTGCTACTGCCCCCACTGCCGCGTGCCATTAGGCAGACGCTCGGGTGAAGAAATCTTCGCCCACGTCCAAGAACGCATCGCCAGCAAGCCGAAACCCGAATCCCTGCTCATCGCCGCCCCCGTCGTGCGTAACCGCAAGGGACACTACGCCGACCTCGCCCGCTGGGCAGAAAAGAAGAAATACCCCCTCATGCGTGCGGACGGCATCCTCGTCAGCCCCGCTGAGTTCACCCCGCTTGACCGCTACGCGAACCACGACATCGACATCATCGTCGCCGACATCGCCGTGAAAGGCTCGCGCATCAGCATGAATGGGAAAGACTGCGACTTCCTCACCCTCCAAGAAAGCGTCCAGCGCGCCCTAGAAATGGGAGAAGGCTTCCTGCGCCTCATCGAAGGCGAGACAGAGCAGCTCCTCAGCCTACGCCTCAGCTGCCCCAGCTGCGGGGAAAGCTACGCTGAGCCCGAGCCCGCGAGCTTCTCCTTCAACTCACCGCGCGGCTGGTGTACCACCTGCATGGGACATGGCTACGTCAGCAGCGTGAAAATGAAAGATGAAGAGAAGCTCTCGGAGCTCGAAAAAGAACTACGCTACGACAGAGACAGCGAAAAAGCCGCTGCGAAAGAAGACACCCGCGACATCTGCCCCAGCTGCCATGGCGCACGCCTGAACCCCTTCGCCCTCGCCGTCGAACTCTTCGGACAGCCCATCTCCTCACTCGGACACCTCAGTGCCGCGCAAGCCCGCGAGCTCATCGGAGAATGGAGCTTCGTCGGCCGCGATGAACTCATCGCCCGCAACGTCCTCGCCGAGATCACCCAGCGACTCCACTTCCTCGAACGCGTCGGGCTCGGCTACCTCACCCTCGACCGCTCCGCCACCACCCTCTCGGGAGGAGAGACCCAGCGCATACGCCTCGCCGCCCAGCTCGGCTCAGAACTACGCGGCGTACTCTACGTCCTCGACGAGCCCACCATCGGACTCCACCCGAAAGACAACGAACGCCTGCTAGGCACCCTCGAAGAACTCAAGAACAGAGGAAACACCCTCATCGTCGTCGAACATGACATCGACACGATGAAGCAGGCCGACCGCATCATCGACCTCGGCCCAGGAGCTGGCATCCATGGGGGAGAAATCATCGCAGAAGGCGACTTCAAGACCCTTGCCGCCATGCCAGACTCGAAGACAGGACTCGAACTCGCCCATCAGGAAAAGCACCCCTACTGCGGCGCCTACCTCCCTGTGAAGACCGCTGACTACCTCGAACTCACAGGCTGCACCCTGAACAACCTGAAAAACGTGAAACTCCGCCTCCCACGCGCACGCTTCACCGCCATCACAGGCCCCTCTGGCGCGGGGAAAACCTCCCTCATCACCGGCACACTCGCCCCCGCACTGCGAGCTGAGCTCGGCGCTAAGCTCAAGCGCGAAGAACGCAGCCGCTGGAAGAGTAGCAAAGGACTCGACAGCGTCCGCGCCCTGTACCAAGTCGACCAGAGCCCCATTGGCAAGACACCGCGCTCCACGCCAGCCACCTACATAGGCATCTTCGATGAAATACGCAAACTTTTCGCCCTGAGTGCCGATGCACGCAGGCTCGGCTTTGACGCTGGGCGCTTCTCCTTCAACACTGCGTCGGGGAACTGCGAAACCTGCAAGGGCACAGGCATGGAAAAGCAGGAAATGGACTTCCTTCCTCCCTGCTCCGTCCCCTGCGAAAGCTGCCGTGGCGCGCGCTACAACTCGCGCACCCTGCAAGTACGCTACAAGGGAAAAAGCATCGCCGACGTTCTCGCCATGAGCATGGAAGAAGCCGCTGAATTCTTCTCAGCACAGGCGCGACTCGCCGAGCCCCTACGCCTCCTCTGTGAGACAGGCCTCGGCTACCTCAGCCTCGGGCAAGCGAGCAACACTCTCTCAGGAGGCGAAGCACAGCGCATTAAACTCGTCGCAGAACTCATCAAAGGACGACGCGCTGCGCTGAACGCTATTAAGAAAGGAAAAGCATTACCGCAAGACCTCTACCTCATCGAAGAACCGACCATAGGACTACACCCCCATGACGTGAAACTACTCATCGGAGTCCTACGCCGCCTCGTCGACATGGGAAATACCGTCGTCGTCATCGAGCACAACCTGCAACTCATCGCGGAGGCTGACTACATCATCGACATGGGTCCCGAGGCAGGAGACGCAGGAGGCACCATCGTGGCACAGGGGACAGTGAAACAACTCGCACGCAGCAAGACCAGCGCGACAGCTCCCTTCCTACGCGAAGAACTCGACTCTAGCGTCGCCAACGTGAAGCGTGCCGCAAGATAAACCACCTCTTCACACCTGATTATGTCGAATAAAAGTCCTTGCAAGAGGTCCCCAAAAGGGCACCTTGCGAAATTAGCAGCTTCGGATTTTGCGTGCACTTTGGATGATAATTTACGGCGTTTGGGTGCGCATAGCGAGCTATGTAAGCCCAAAAAGCTGTAAATTTTCGCCAAAATGCGGCAAAAGGCGTGCTGTTTCGCTCATTTTCGAGATCATCAGTCTGATCAGACTAATTTCGCAAGGTGCCCAAAAGGGCTATCGAGTTTATCTTTACTTTGTCTCAACTCGTGACGTGGAGGTCAATGTCGACCGAGTAGCGTCTCGAGTAAAGGAGGGAGGGCATCCGGTCTCTGAGGATAAAATACGGTCGCGCTATGAGAGGAGTATGGATAATTTATACGAAGCGTTGATTCATTCTACGCGAGCCTATATTTTTGATAACAGTGGGAGCGAGAGACCTATATGGTATCTTGAGTCAGATGGAAAAGGATTGTATGCGAAAGAGCCTTTAGTTCCAGCTTGGATACATCATTATCTGATTGAAAAATTATAGGATTCCTAGCAAAATCCGCTCCAAGCATCGCCTTCTGCTTCACCCTAAGAAGCTACGAAATCGAATATCATCATCAGCAGCAGGAATGAGACGACGATACTGACTATTAAGAAAATAAATAGGAAAACATGTCTTTTCTTATTTTCTTCATTGACGGCGCATATTCTCAATAGGCTAAAGTAGAAGGAAGATAGGAAAATAATCAGGCTAAGCTCCATACATGTATTACATGCGTCAAGACTGACAATGAGAAGATAGGACGAAAAGAACGATAAAAGGGACAGATAGCTTAATGCTAATAAGTAATATGTCCGCCATTTAGGCTTACAGTAGATGTATGCAATGATGAGTAAGGGGATGATGAGGTAGATGAAGTTAAGCATGCTTCGTACATTATAATCCGTCATGAGTGAGCGAGCAAGCTAGAATAGCGTTATTTTGCCGTGCAACATCCTGCGAGTGTACGCTACATTATGCTTGAAAAATTGCTAATCTAGAATAAAATGGAGTATTATCGTCTCTTGCAAAGCATTAGTGATGGCCAGAAGCAAGATAAAGAAGAGCGTAGTAGTGAAGGGAAGGGGCACTGTGAGCGGCACTGGCAGCACTGGGTGCTCTTTATGCTGCGTGGTGTTGAGGAGACTGCGAAGATGAGTTTAGATCTTGTTGAGAAGATGTCGCTTCAGATGCAGGAGTTTAAACGTGTAGTGCGTCCCGCGTTGGATAAACAGTATAGCCATGAACTAATGAATCACCTGTTTATGCTAAGATTTCGCACTTGCAAAATGCTCTCCAGATTAGTCGACGAACCGCAACTAAGCGCTTGGAATGCCTTGTGGAGCTGGGTGTTCTAGAGAAGCAAAAACGCGGTCGGCATAATTATTACATAAACACAGGTCTTTATCAGTTATTCCAGAGTTATCAAGCGGAAGGGAATAGTGTAGTGATGGATTCGATTTTTTCCGACTCTTCGCTAGCTGATTGATCTGTGCACGAATTCGCGATTTAGTGTATATATCAGTTGCGACGTGTGCACGAATTCGCGATTTAGTGTACATATCAGTTGTGACGTGTGCACGAATTCGCGAATTTTGTAGGGCGGCGGTGTGTGTGCGCTATCGCGTTTGCCACAGAAGATAAGTGTCGCGCTTCGCGCGCGGTAGTAGGAGCGTCAGTTTCTGGTGTGGAGATGATGCTGGGGGTGCCCCACGGGCGCGTGTGACTACAGGCTATGCGGAAACTGACGCGGCTGTGGCTGCGCCACAGCTTTTCCTTGGGGGCTAGCCCCCATGCCCCCAGTGGGACGCCGTCCCACACCCTGCTTAAGGTCAGTGGACCTTAAGAATCCTTTTAACGCTGTCGCGCAGGGAGGGTGGTTGTGGGAGGGGGCGGGTGTTTATAAAAAAACTGCCTAGTCCCTTAAGTCTCCTAAGGCTAGGCAGTGTGAGTTTTTTACGTCCTTGTTCTCTTAGTTGCTGTTTTCCAGCCAAGGGGCGAGGAAGTCTTCCACGGGTTTCCCACTTTCGATGTGTAGCAGTAGGGATGTGCCGAGTACTGCCGCGTCTGGCTGCGCTTCTGCTGGCAGTGAGTTGAGCTGTTCCGGACGTTCTAGTCCGAATCCTAGGCTCAGCGGTGTGTCTCCAAATGCTTCGCGCGCTTGGAGCATGGTTCTCGTCACTTCCGCGATGTCTTGGTCGTTATGCCCCGTTGTCCCGAGTACGGAGACGACATACACGAAGCCTTCTGTGTAGGGGGCGTATTCTTTCATGCGTTCCAGACTGGTGTTCGGACCGATGAGGGTGATGAGGTTCAGGTCATGTGGCGCAAATGCTTCGCGGATTTCTGGGGTTTCTTCCAGCGGTACGTCAGGGATGATGAAGCCACTCACGCCTGCGTCCGCCGCTGCTTGTGCGAGTTTTTCATAGCCGTATTGCAGGAAGGGGTTCAGGTAGCCCATGAGGACGAGTTTTGCTTGGTATTGTCCTCGGCGTTCTTTCAGGCCTTCGAGTACCCAGTGCAGGGAGACTCCATGGGCGATGGCTTCGTGGCTGGCGCGTTCGATGACGGGGCCATCCGCGACGGGGTCGGAGAAGGGGATGCCGATTTCAATGACGTCGACTCCGGTGGCGTCGATTTCCTTGAGTTCATACCAGAAGCGTCCTGTGTTCGGGAAGCCGGCGGTGATGTAGGGGATGACTGCTTTGCGTCCTGTGCTGACGGCTGCCGCGATTTTTTCTTTGATGGTCATAGAAAATGTTTTGGTTAGTGGTGTGGGTGGTTTAGGCTTCGTCGAGCTTGATGTAGTTCATGGCGTGGTTGAGGTCTTTGTCGCCGCGTCCCGAGAGGTTGACGAGTACTTTGCCACCTGCGGGGAGTTCGTCGACGTGATTGAAGACCCAGGCGAGGGCGTGGCTGGATTCCAGTGCAGGGATGATGCCTTCGCTGCGGGTGAGGCGCTGGAAGGCGTCGATGGCTTGCGCGTCGTAGGCGATGCCGTAGTAGGCGCGGCCTATGTCTTGGAGGTGGGCGTGTTCTGGTCCTACTCCGGGGTAGTCGAGGCCCGCCGAGATGGAGGCGGAGTCGCTTACCTGCCCGTTTTCGTCTTGGAGTATCATGGTGTATTCTCCGTGGACGACTCCAGGGCTTCCGAGGTTCAGGGACGCGGATGTCATGCAGCCTTCTTCGCCTGTGCCGCCTGCTTCCACACCGATGAGGCGTACGTCCTTATCTTCTACGAAGGGGTAGAGCATGCCGATGGCGTTCGAGCCTCCGCCGATGGCGGCGACGACGACGTCAGGGAGTGAGCCTGTGCGGTCGAGCATTTGCTGGCGTGCTTCTGTGCCGATGACTTTCTGGAGGTCGCGTACGAGGGTGGGGAAGGGGTGAGGGCCTGCGGCTGTGCCGAAGACGTAGTGGGTGAACTCTTGGCAGGTGATCCAGTAGCGCAGGGCTTGGTTGATCGCGGCTTTCAGGGTGCCTGTGCCGTAGGCGACGGGGACGACTTCTGCGCCGAGCAGGCGCATTCGCTGGACGTTCGGGGCTTGGCGCGCGACGTCTTTCGCGCCCATGAAGATGACGCATTCGAGTCCGAACTTCGCGGCGGCGGTGGCGGTGGCGACTCCGTGCTGGCCTGCGCCTGTCTCTGCGATGACGCGGGTCTTGCCCATCATTTTCGCGAGGAGTACTTGGCCGATGGCGTTGTTGATTTTATGCGCGCCTGTGTGGAGGAGGTCTTCGCGTTTCAGGTAGAGGTCGAAGCCGAGTTCGCGTGAGAGGTTGTCACAGTGGAAGAGGGGGGTCTCGCGTCCGCAGTAGTTGACGAGCAGGTCTGCGTAGGTGCTCTTGAATTCTTCCGTGGGCATGATGCGCTCGATGGCTTCTTCCAGTTCCTTGAGTGGTGGGAGGAGGACTTCGGCAACGTAGCGTCCTCCGAATTTTCCGAAGTAGCCTGGGCGAGGTTTGTTATCAAGTGTTTTCATATATTGATGTCTGTGTCTTTGGTATTGTGTGAAAGTAGTGGATGTGAGGGCATAAAAAAAACTGACCTTCCTCTCAGGATGTCAGTTGTTCTGTCATGCTTGTCATCAGCGGCGCATGTGTGGTTATGATGGCACAGTCGCGCGGCTCATGAGGTGATAGAGTTTTTCCCTGAGTCGGTGGATATATCATAAGCACGCCAAAGCCAAGCCTCCAATCGGCTTGCTGTCTGTGGCTGTGTTTGTGTGCGTGTCATCGGGGTTATTATAATTGGATTGTTTTAATATGCAAGCTTTTGCTGTGTGTTTTTTCATTTTTTCTTTTTTCCACTGTCATACAGGCTACTTGACAGTGATTCTTAGCTAGTGTATTATAGCTAGTACACACCAAATTGATTTTATGAAAAAGACGAGTATGAAAAAGGAGCTTTTTTCTCCCCTGAGTGATCTAGAGTATAAGCTTTATGAGCATATCTGGGAGGCATGGAAGGCGTTCTTCAAGAAGCACGCTCCTGAGAAAAAGGATGAGAAGGCGGCGCGTAGGCTCGCGATGGAGCGTTTCGTGAAGGCTGTCTGCGCAGGTACGACTGGAGAGGCTGGGCAGGAAGGAGCTCTGGTCTTGCCTCCTGTGGGTTCTGTGGTGCATCTGACGCTGCATCTTGAGGATATCAGGTCTATCGTTCCCGAGCTGCTAGAGGCACTTTATGCTCCTGAGTTCGCGATCGAGCATGAGGCGGCTCTCGCATGCTTCATCACGCTACGCCAGCAGCCAGAGAGCATTGCGCCGTCTGTGAATGCTGCACCTGCGCCGCGCAAGAAGATGCGCACGGTGTCTTACTGTAGTTCATCTTGTAAGAATAGCTGCCGCCGTAAGTGTGGCTCGTATGCGAAGCGCGTGAAGAAGTCGCAGAAGCGAGTCCAGAACTGAGTTCTTCTATGCGAGTTTTTATTTCTTGAGTTGGTAGATCTGGAAGGGGATGCGCTTCTCTGCAGGGTAGTTTAGCTTTGCTGTGGTGAAGTAGATATTCCCTTCCTTATCGACGGCGAAGCTGGCTGCCCAGCGTACGGGCTGCTTCAGCTGGAGTCTTGCTCCTGTGCGCTGCTTGAGGTCATAGACCCAGACTCCTTCCGCAGCGAGGTCGCCCATGTAGAGTTTCCCGTCTGAGTAGACCATGCCTGCGCGGCCACCGACTTCGTTTCTCCCGTAGGGATAAAGGTCAGGTCTGTCGCTTGCTTCGTCACGGCGAGATCTGTGAACTTCGTGTTCACGTGGTTCACTGTAGCTCCGTCCTTCACGCTGAACATGGCGGAATCCATGGTCATACCCGTGAGAGTGGAGATACCGTCGAACTGGAATGTACCGCCCGACTGCTGAGCCAGAGTTACCCCTGTGAGCTGCACGCTCGTCAGCGTCGAGACTGAGTTCGTCGCTGTGAGCTGAATGTTACTCAGGCTTGCATTATTAAGGCTAGAGCCATCCATGTTCAGGTTCGAGACCGAGCGTCCGAGCACTGTGCCAGTGATGATCAGGCTTGTATCGTAGAGCCTGTCTTGATATTGACATCCAAACTAGAGGCGTGATTTGTCCCATCTCCTTGGTCGTAGAGCTTGAGCGTACCACCTTCGATATCGATCGCAGTCGAGCCTTTTGTGCTTGCTGTAAGCCCCTGACGCATGATAAGCGTACCTGTGTCCTTCACAGAAATGCTACCAGTGTGCCTTGGACGTTTGTCTGGCTGGTTCTGCCATAATTCGACAGCATGAATGCGCCCAGACTTCCACCATCGCTATTCGTCGTACCTAGCACTCTCAGCGTCGCGCCAGCTTCGTTATTTAAGTGATGACTCAGCCTGATTGTACTGCCGTTCTCGCTGGTGAATGTCGTGCTATCCGCGTACCCTACACCAAGAAAAATTATTCTTCCCCCTGATGCGATGCTTGCAGTGCCTGTACCAAGAGCATCATGGGCAGCAATAAAGAGATCCCCTCCTTCATTAACTTCTATATTACCTAAGAAGTCATTACCTGTCTCATTTATATTAAAGTTGGCATCATCAATCGTGATAAGCCCAGAGAAGGTGTTATCGGTTGAACGAATATTAACGATGCCGTCATCGACATCAAAATCGCCTGAAATATTATTACCATCATTATATATAGAGAAGGTACCCTCTCCTGTTTTTGTGATACCAGTGGCTCCAGTTATAGCGACTTCCCCGCTGATGGTTAACCTATCACATCCTGAGATCGTGATGGATGAGGGTGCCACATTCCCGGCAATTTCGATTTCAATATTCCCGTCGCCAGCGTCAAACGTTACGCTATCAAAGGTTTCGAAGGTATTACCTTCACCCCACCCATCGCCACCATTCCAGGTCAAGTCAGCAGCGCGAATGCGGCGAGCACAGCTTTTCTTAAGCCTGAAGATATTTTAAGCTTCATATTAATACGTATCGGCTGCTCTGCGCGACGCATTATTTTACCACAGTAACCGCATAGAAGTCAATGATAAAAGCACTCATTAGAAGAACCTTAGAGTACTCTGTTAGACTTTGTATGCGTGATGTGTGGTGAAGAAAAAAATATAATCTTGTCACGAGAATCATAATCTGCTAAGATGACTTCGCAGAGTTTATTTTCTGAACATGATGCCTCTATATTCCGTAGAGGGCTTGCTCACGCTCTGCACATTTGAGAAGACACACGCTGGCACCGATTCTCAAAAGTGAAGTCAAGGTGCTGGCACATAGAAGAAATATATAAAATGAGTATTCATTCCGTTACTTGCGCCGTCGGCGCAACCCCTATGACCATTGAAACAGGTAAGATGGCACGTCTCGCTGACGGTGCAGTTACTGTACGCTGTGGTGACACTGTTGTCCTCGTCACCGTGGTGAGCGCAACAAAAATCAAAGATGGTCAGACCTTCTTCCCTCTCTCCGTTGAGTACAAGGAAAAAGCCGCAGCAGCTGGCGTATTCCCCGGTGGCTACTTCAAGCGCGAAGGCCGCCCTACCGAGAAGGAAATCCTCACCTGCCGCATGACAGACCGTCCTCTGCGCCCCATGTTCCCGAAGGGCTACCTCTACGACACGCAGGTCATCTCCCTTCTTCTCGCCGCTGACGGCGTGAACGAGCCAGACATTCTCAGCATCAATGGTGCTTCCGCAGCATGCGTGATCTCCGACCTCCCATTCGCCGAGCCAGTAGGTGCTGTACGCATCGGTCGTGTGAACGGTGAGTTCGTCGTGAACCCCACTAACCCACAGCGCGAAGAATCCGACCTCGACCTCGTCTACGCAGGTACGAAGGATCAGGTCATCATGATCGAAGGTTCTGCTCTGGAGCTTCCAGAAGCTGACTTCATCGCCGCCCTCCGCTACGCTCAGGAGCAGGTCGCTATCATCTGCGCCGCCCAGGAAGAGCTCCGCGGTCTCTGCGGAAAGGAAACACGCGAGTACGATCTCGTCCTTGCGAAGCCAGAACTCCTCGAAATCGGCTACCAGATCGCTGGCGACCGCATCGAAGAAGCCATCTACGCTCCTAACAAGCTCCAGCGTCAGAAGCAAGTCGGCGCACTCCGTAAGGAAGTAGAAGCCGCGATCAAGGCAGCTCACCCCGAGTCCACAGACTTCGACGTCGAGCAGGTATTCGAATACATCCAGAAGAAGGCATTCCGCATCTCCATCATGGAGCAGGGCAAGCGCGCCGATGGTCGTGACATCCATCAGCTCCGCCAGCTCGTCGGTGAAGTGAACACACTTCCCTCCTCCGTACACGGCTCTGCTATCTTCGCACGCGGTGAAACCATGGCACTCTGCCTTGCGACACTCGCCCCTATCGAAGAGAAGCAGTATCTTGACAACTACACAGGTGCAGTAGATGAGAAGACATTCCTCCTCCACTATAACTTCCCTCCATTCTCCGTCGGAGACACAGGTCGCTTCGGTGGTCAGAACCGTCGTGAAATCGGTCACGGTGCCCTCGCTGAGCGTTCCATCGCTCCTGTCATCCCTGACAGCGAGAGCTTCCCCTACGCCATCCGCATCTCCTCTGAGATCATGGAATCAAACGGCTCTACCTCCATGGCATCCGTCTGCGCAGGCAGCATGTCCCTCTACGCCGCAGGTGTCCCTCTGAAGCGTCCAGTAGCTGGTATCTCCGTCGGTCTCGTCACGGAGTTCGCGAACGAAGGTGATCGCAACCCAGCCCGCCACAAGACCCTCCTCGACATCATCGGTTCTGAGGACTTCTACGGCGACATGGATTTCAAGCTCTGCGGTACATCGGAAGGTGTCACAGGCTATCAGCTCGACCTGAAGCTTCAGGGTGTCTCCCTCGACATCCTCGAAGAAGCTGTCGTCCTCGCCACAAAGGCACGCGCTGACGTCCTCGCGACGATGAACGCCGCTATCAGCGAGCCACAGCCACTGAGCCCCAGCGCACCACGCATCGAGACTGTGAAGATCCCACAGGATCGCATCGGTGAACTCATCGGACCTGGCGGTAAGAATATCAAGGCACTCCAAGCCGAGACCGCTACCGATATCAACATCGGTGAAGACGGCACGGTACGCATCTACGGCAGCCGTCAGGAAGGTGTCGCACGCGCGCTCTACCTCATCGACCGCATGTTCAAGGAAATCGAAGTAGGCGAAACCTATGAAGGCAAGATCGTCTCCACAAAGGACTTTGGCGCATTCATGGAAGTGCTCCCAGGCAAGGATGGTCTCATCCACATCTCCGAGCTCGCCGAAGGCCGCACGAAGAGCACAGAAGACATCGTCAAGGTCGGACAGATCGTGACCGCTAAGTGCATCGGCATCGACGACAAGGGACGCGTGAAAATGTCCATCCGCGCCGCTGAACGCGACCAAAAAGCCGCCGCCAGCAGCGAAGAAGGCTAAACGCCGCCCCTGAAAGGTGAAATAATTCTAGTGCCTGTTCATGTTGATGAACAGGCACTTTTATACTAGGAAAACCGAGCTTCGAAAAAAAATATATGCATATAGCTTTTTTTGATTGCAATGTGGGGAAAAGTAGTATAAAAAGTATGGACAACTTTCTGCAATCTAACGCATTCAAATTCAGCCGTCATACGCCATGTGGAACAAAATTCTAATCGGAGCTCTCGTCCTATTTCTCTTCGCAGCATATCTCTTCTATAATGCCTTCCAGACAATGGTAGGTAATGGAGGTGAAGTAGAAAACATCCAAAACCAAACTCAGCTCGTCATTAACGAGGCTACCCTCATAGCCGTCGATGAGCGAAATAAGATCTACGCTGAAATGCGCAGCGAATTCTTCAAGGCTGAAGAAACTCGTTTTATCGACGAGAAGGCAGCACTAGACGAAGAAGCCGCCAACGTCAGCCAAGAGATCGCCGCGACAAATGCTCAGTTTGAAGAGCTCCGCGCTCAGTACGAAAGACTGCAAGAGGAGATCGCGAACATGATGAAGGATGTCTCCGAAGCTGCGGGTCTCGAAACTCAAGCTGCCGACGTATCTGTTATCGTCGAAGAGGTCGTACGCCTCGCTACACGCTCTAGTGAGCTGAAGGCTGCTATCGCCTCAGAAAAAGCGAAGCTCGCCGCCTTAGAAGCAGAAGAAGCACGTCTGAATGGTCTCATTAAGGCTGGACGTAAGCTGAATGCCGATCGCCAAGCTCGTCTGTCCCCTGCTGAACTCAGCTGCCATGTTCTCCTCTGTGACCCGAACTGGGACTACATCATCCTTGACGCAGGTCTTAATAAGGGAATGGTCGTCGGCTCACGCCTAGCCGTCATGCGTGATGGTGTGAAGATTTGCGAACTCGCAGTCACCATGGTTGAAGGTAACCGTGCCAGCGCAGACATCGTATACGACACACTCCTCCCTGGTGAAACCGTCCGTCGCGGTGACCACGTCAAGTCCGTCCGTTACAACTAATCATTCTTTTCCAATTTGCTATGAAAATTACACATCTCCTTTGGGCTCTCGTCGCACTTGGCTTAGCTATCTTCGGCATCAAGTACTCTCTCGACCAGCAAAAAGTTCTCAACATGCTCGTAGCCACCCACGGTGGTCATGATCAGGCCGAAACAGGCGGTGGTCTCCGCCAGCTCCGCAAGGATCTCACCAGTGAGGCATCCGAAATGGCAAAGCTCCGCGCCGATGCCGTCTCCGCCAGCGATAAGCAGCGTCTTCTGATGCGCGATGCTCGCAACAACAAGGAAGAATCCGCAGCCATCCTCGAAGGCAAGAAGAGCGACCTCGCAGACGCTCAGGCTAAGCTCGCAGAAGAAACAGCTCGCGTCGACCAGATGAAGCTGAATATCCAAGCCGCCATGGACAGCCTGAAGGCAGGACTCGGTGACAGCGTCCCTGACGTCGCACCAGACGCTGAGATCAAGGACTTCGTCTTCGCTATCTCTACCTACGTCGAAAAGACCTCCGCAGAGATCAAGACGATGGAAGCACAGCTCGAAGAGCAGCAGACACTCGTAGCAGCAGCCACGGATCGCGTAGCCAAAGCTACAGTAGAGCTTGCGAATGTAGAGCAGATCAAGGCTGACTTCGTCGCCGACTATGAGCGAAATGATGACATGTTCATCGTCCGTGGGGTCAACCCACGCTGGAATATCGTCGTCTTCGAAGCACCTACATCTAGCGCACTCATCCCAGGTGACCAGATCCCGCTCATCGTGAAGCGCGGTGACGCAGCGATCGCAGAACTTCGCATCGTCTCTGTAAACGGTAACTCCGTGGTAGCAGAATACGACCCAGAGAAGGTGCCAGCAGGTGTGCAGATCGTCATAGGTGACCAGGTCATCCGCAAGAAGCCAACACGCGAATAATTAGATTTCACACATCAAAAGTAAGGCGGTGTAGAGCGAAAGTTCTGCACTGCTTTTTCATTCATAGCTCTATTTCGGGCAGCGTGGTTGGGTACGACTGTAGCTTTTACCTTGATCAATGTAGAGCCTAGAATTATAATGAACAGCATGAGTCACCCCATCCCCAGTTATGATGACATCTGCCCACATGGACCTGATGATCTTGACGCTCACTGGGCGGCTAAGAATTTTCTCCATCTCAATAGAGCGCAAGCATGCGCACTCATGCAAGAAAGAGGCTTGCAGTGCTACTGTGAAGATTTAGCTAGCATGGGTATAGATGCTTTTGCCTATTATCTCTACGCGGTTCAGGATTACTTAAATCTCACGTACGAGCAGCAGAAGAATGATGCAGACTGCGGCTATTACTATTTAGAAGAATATGATGACTTCCGAAGTATCCTTGTCTTGCGGCAGATTAACTTCGGCACTGAGATTTACCACAAGCTAAAGGATAAGACCTGCTTGATCACGATGCTGGACTTCTGCATTCATACTGCCTCGCAGGAGCTCTCTGAGCTTACAGCCTTCACCATTCCGACGCAGAAGGAAGTCACAAAAATGATCGATTATTTTTCAGAGTATCGCAAGAATAGCGTTTGAAGGGTGACGCTACACCCAGACGCGACACCTAAATGGGAGTCCAGAGGGGCGCGCTCCTCTGGTGGGATACAAGGGCAGTGGCCCTTAAAAATCCATTTAACGCTGTCGCGCTGGGGGGCGGTTTTTTTGATGACACAAAAAGCATACAAACCGCATACTTACTTCTTGTCGTGACATATCCTCTATGTTATATCTAGTTTCCTAGCTAAACCTTATCATATATAAAACCATCTTCTTTTTATGAAAAAATATCTCCTATTATTAACTGCCTCTCTCACATCTTGTGGGTCTATGTTCCATCAATCAGCTGATAGTTTAACAGATTTTGCGTTTCTGCCTCTGACAGATGTAAGAAGTGGGAAGTGGGCTGCGACTTCATATGAGCCTGCCGAAGGTTGCAACTACAGGCCGGGTGGAGCGGATTTCGCTGTCAATATTCATGCCAGCCACCTCTTTCGAGCATTGTGCAATTACGACATGGTGATGAAAACAGGCATCAACTGGGATATCGTAGACAGTCCTACGAGTCCGAGTGAGATCAAACGCATGCCTGAGATGACGCGTGAGAATGCACGCAAGATAGTGCTCTCGATCATAGCAGAGAATAAGGATGATTGTATCAACGATATTTACCGTGAGTGGGAGCTTTCTACCACTCCGCTTTTCGCAGCATTGAGGGCTGGTGATTCTGTGCTCGTGGAGGCGCTGATTAATAAAGGCGCAAGGACAGAGCCGCTTTATGTCTGCAATGTAGAAGGTGAAGAGCCCATTGTATGGGCTGAAGTTGTAAAAAGCAAGGATGCAGATGTCCAAGCTGCCTACCAGCTTTATCTGAAGCTGCGTGAGAAATAGGCCGTATCCTAGATGACGTCGCCTACGCGAAGCGTGCAGCGGTGAACGCTCACGCGTTTGCCACGAAAGATAAGTGTCGCGCTGTCGCGCGCAGTGGTCGGAGCGTCAGTTTCGGGCAGGGATACCATGCTGGGTTTGCGCAGCGGGCGTGTGTGACTTCACCTATGAGGAAACTGACGCTGCTGTGCTCTTCGAGCACGGCTTTTTCTTCGGGGGCGTTGCGCCCCCATACCCCCAGCAAGGACGCCGTCCTTGCATCCTGTTTAAGGGCAGTGGCCCTTAAAAATCCATTTAACGCTGTCGCGCTGGGTGGCGGTTTAGTTTGTGTATCTCTTCACGCGTTCTTCCATCTGAGCACTTGTGAAATCCATGATGCTGCTCGTTCCCATGTCTTCACAGACTCTCGCGGCTACGGTGGCAGCGTAGTGCATGGCTGTGCGTAGCTGTTCTTCGTCTGGCTGTTCTACGCCCACGAGCTGTTCGCAGTAGTACGCGGCAAGTGCGCCTAGGTAGCAGTCGCCCGCGCCTGTCGGGTCGATCGCGTTTTCCAGTTTCCATGCGTCGCATTCGATGATGTGTTCTTCTCCGTCGCTGTCTCTGTACACGAGTACTGAGCCTTTGCTTCCGAGTTTCACGATGGCGTAGCGTGGACCTGCTGCCAAGATGGCGCGCGCGCCTTCGGTCACGTCGCTTGTGCCCGCGAAGTATTCGGCTTCTTCTTCGTTCATGAGTGCCAGATCCACGCATGATAGGAGTTCACAGACGGCCTCTCTATCGAGGGTGAGCCAGAGTTTCATGGTGTCAAGCATGATGAAGCAGTCATCGCCGCATTGCTCTATCATTTGCTTTTGTAGCTCAGGGGAGGTGTTACAAACGGCGGCGACAGCGGGGTTTTTCAGGCTGTCTGGGAGTTCGAGTTTCCAGTTTTCCTGCACGCCGATGATGGTTTCTACGGTTTCGCGTATGTTGATATCATCTTCGTATTTTCCTGTCCATGCGAAGCTGCGTCCTTCCATGGTGTCGACATGCTGCATGCTGACCTTCTTGCTTTCTAGCGCGGCGCGGTATTCTGAGGGGAAGTCTGTGCCGACGACGCCGATGAGCTGTGCTTTATCGGTGATGAGGCGTGCAGCGAGGGCGGCGAAGACGCCTGAGCCTCCGAGGGTGGAGTCTACTGTGCCGCTAGGGGCGATGAGGGTGTCGATGGCGATGGTGCCAAAGATGAGGGCATGGGGCTGTGCTGGGGCTGTGTTCATGGTTCTGTGCTGAGCATGTTGTAGAGGGTTTCTTCGTCGATGATGGGGATGCCGAGTTTCTCGGCTTTCGCGCGTTTACTTCCGCCGCCTTCTCCTGCGAGGAGGTAGGAGGTTTTCGCGCTGATGCTGGTGATGGCTTTTCCGCCGGCTTCGACGATCATTTTTGCGAATTCGGGGCGGGGCTTGCTGAGGCTTCCTGTGATGACGAAGCTGAGTCCGACGAGGGGCGCGCCTTCGGGGGTGGCGTTCTTGTCTTCGATGTAGTTGTCAGATGCGGGGTTGATGCCGAGTTCTTCGATGCGGGCGCGGAGCTGCTGGCCAGCTTCAGAGCTGAAGTAGCGATAGACTTCCGCGGAGACGACAGGACCGAGGTCGTTTCGTAGGCTGAGTTTGCTTTTTTTCGTGCTGCCGCTGGGTTTGCATTCCAGATAGCCGCGTGCTTGCCATGGGCTGGCGAGGCTGTGGATTTCTTCGCGTAGTTCTGCTCCGTCTTCGTAGCGTGTGGCGGTGGGCAGGGCGTTGTAGCGATCGACGAGCTGGGTGATTTTTCCGTAGTCTCGCAGGTAGCTAGAGTCCATGAGTCCGTGGAGGTCGGGGTGCATGCTCGCAAGCTCGCGTGCGGTGGTGACTCCTACTTGGGCGATGCCGAGGGCGACGATCCAGCGCGCGAGGGGCAGGGTTTTCGCGGCTTCTAGGGAGGCGATGGCTTTTGTGGCGTTTTTCTCACCCCAGCGGCGTGGTTCTTCTTCTGTGCCGAGGTTGAGCGGTGCGAGCTGCTCTAGGCTGAGGGTGAAGAGGTCGAGCGGGCTGTGGATGTAGCCCCGTGCGACGAGGCTTTCGACGACGCTGATGGCCATGCTTTCGATGTCGAGGGCATCGCGGCGGCAGAAGTAGACGCTGCGCATGACGGCTTGTGCGGGGCAGGTGAGGTTCGTGCATCGCCAGGCGACTTGTCCGTCTTGCTGGCTGATGGGGGCGTGGCAGCTGGGGCAGTTCCCTCCTAGGGCTCTGTCGAGCTGGTAGGCGGGAGCGTCGGCTGCGCGCTTATCGAGGTTCACCTTCACGATGGAGGGGATGATCTCGCCTGCTTTTTCGACGAGGACGGTGTCACCGATGCGTATGTCTTTGCGCGTGATTTCGTCTTGGTTGTGCAGGGTGGCGCGTGAGACTGTAGAGCCTGAGATGAGGACGGGGGCGAGCTCAGCGACGGGGGTGAGGACTCCTGTGCGTCCTACTTGGATGGTGATGGCGCGCAGGGAGGTTTCGCGCT
The DNA here is from genome assembly GCA_964370425.1 of uncultured Akkermansia sp. Classification (GTDB taxonomy): domain Bacteria; phylum Verrucomicrobiota; class Verrucomicrobiia; order Verrucomicrobiales; family Akkermansiaceae; genus Akkermansia. The sequence continues at coordinate 24,028 of CAYJJD010000001.1, forward strand.
GCTCGGGGAGGTACTTGTACGCGGCTGCCCAGCGGGGGGCGCGTGCGGTAGAGCCGAGTGTGTCGCGTAGGGTGAAGTTGTCTAGTTTAATGACTGCACCATCGGTGCCGTAGCCGAGCTCATGGCGTATCTGGGCGATGTGGGCTACGGCTTGTTGTAGTTCTTCTAGCCCGACGGCGTAGAGCATGGGGCCATTATGCGGGATGCCCATGCGCTGGAGCAGGTCATGGAATGTCTGGGTGTCGGGGATGGGGTCGCCTTCGTAGTGTCCGAGTCCGTGGCCGAGGAAGTCGAGGCGGCGTTTTGCGGTTTCGCTGCTGTCGAGGAGTTTTAGGCTGCCTGCGGCGGCGTTTCGCGGGTTTGCAAAGGGGGGGAGGCCTTCTTCTTCGCGCTGGGCGTTCATAGCTTCGAACTCTGCCCAGCGGATAAAGATTTCTCCTCGTACTTCGAGGGTGTGGGGTGCGCCTGCTGGGAGTGTCTGCGGGATGCTGGGGATGGTGAGGATGTTTGCCGTGATGTCGTCGCCTTGCTCACCGTCACCGCGTGTGGCGGCGTAGGCGAGTGTCCCCTCCCTGTACATGAGGGTGACGGCACAGCCGTCTATTTTCGGCTCGATGCTGAGGCGTTCGCTGCTGTCTATGCTTTTCTGGAGGCGTGTGTAGAAGCCGATGAGTTCGACATCGCTCACGCCGTCTTCTCCGTCTTTCTGCTCAAAGATGTCGTCGATACTCTGCATGCGCAGGGCGTGACGGACGCGCTTGAAGCCTTCGCTGTGGTCGTTGCCCACGCGCTGGGTCGGGGAGTCGTCGCGCTGCCACTCAGGGTGGGCGCGCTCGATGTCTTCGAGTTCGCGGTAGAGCGCGTCGTATTCGGCGTCGCTGATGTCGGGGCTGGCTTCTGCGTAGTAGAGGGCGTTGTGATGGGTGATGCTGTCGATGAGTTCGGCGTAGCGTTGTAGAAGGTCTTGCTGCTCTTCTTGCGCTTGTTTATCAGAAAATTCAAAGAGGTCCATGACGGTTACTATTTAAGCGAGAAGGATGAGGAATCTGCCACCGTGGGCGGTGACGGCGGGGCACTGGCGCAGGCTGCCTGTGGGGCTGAGCTCAGTGAGTAGCGTGAGTGCTCTGTCCCAGTCGCGCGAGACTTGCTCGGGGTGGTGGGCATCGGAGTTAATACACAGGGGGATGCCGCGCTCCATGAGCGCGCGCAGGAGGGTGTCGCTCGGGTATTGCTCCGCGCAACGCTTGTACCAGCCTGCAGCGTTCAGCTCGACGGCAGAGCCCTGCCCCGCGAGGGCATCGAGGAGGGGGGCGTAGTCCAAGGACAAGTCACGTCCAGCGGGGACGCGTCCCCAGATTTTCATGATGTCGATGTGTCCGTAGAGGTCGAAGAGTCCGCTCTGCACCATGGTGAGGGCGTTCTGCCAGTAGATTTCCCAGTCTTTCTCTACTGAGCCTGTCGTGCAGCGGTCGGCGTAGACGGGGTCGTCGAGGGCAGCTCCAAGCGCGAGGTAGTGGACTGAACCGATGAGGTAGTCCCAGTCGTAGAGTCCGCGCAGGTGGGTGATCCAGTCTTCTTTTCCTATGATCCAGTCACACTCTAGCCCGACGCGTATGGTGAGCTCTGTACCAGCGGCGGCGGCTTTTGCGCGCGCTATCCAGTCCCAGTAGAGGGGGAGATCATCATAGCGCATGCGCCAGTTATCAAAGGGCTCCATCTCAGGGAGCGCAGGGGCGTGGTCGGCTATGCCGTACTCGGTTAAGCCCAGCTCAAGGGCGCGCTGGACAAAGGCTTCGGGCTCGCCCTCAGCATGAAGGCAAAGCGGTGTGTGCGTATGGTAGTCTGTGCGAAGAATCATCGTATCAGAGCTATCATAGCACAGGCGCGCGGTCTAGGCAAGCGGCGCGTCAGGGTATAGGTAGAAGCGTAGGCTAGTTCGAGGGGGGGCTCTGCTCTCCCTGCTCCTGCTCGGCTGCTTTCGCGCGTACGAGCTTGCTCATTGTTCTTGAATGGTCGATGAGAAACTTCACAGGGTCGTCGATGTAGGTTTCTTGATTATCCATGAAGGACTGCTTCATCTGCGCATCTATGCCTGTCTCTACGAGGAGGTTCTTGAACTCATTGTCCTTGCTCGTCAGTGTCGCATGGGCGTGAGGGTACTGGGTGGAGAGCTCATCGAGTTTTTTCTCATAGGCGGCGAGGATGATTTCTGAGCCTTCGCTTTTCGCCTTTTCCATGAGGGGGGGGAGTTCCTCCGTCAGCCACGCTGTCATGGCATCGAGGTAGGCGACGTACTGGCTGGGCAGCCCTGTGCGGTTCACACGGCTGTAGGAGTCCTTCATATTTTTTAAGAAGACAAGTTCTGAAGCGATCTTATCTTGCTCTGCCGCTGTGCCGCTGGTATTTTTCTCGGCTTTATCGGCCAATGCGTCCATTCCGTCGGCTATTATTTCGAGCATCATGCGTCGCACAGCAGGATGCTGGGGGATGACGAGGTCGGAGTGAGCCTCGGCTTCCTGTTTTTTTACAGGGGCGGGCTGGGAGCTATCCTCTGCCATGGCTTGGGGGAGGATGCTAGCGAAGCCGAGGAGGCTGAGGTAGGTAAGTGTGTATTTCATGGCGGGAGGCGGTGTCGTTATTTATTTCTTAGAAGGCGTACTCTTTACCGACGCAGAGGACGGAGAGGCGTTCGGCGGCGGCGCGCAGCTGCTTCATCTCTTCGAGCGTTGGCTTGTGGGAGTGCATGAGCTGCTCTATCTTCAGCAGCTCGATGATCATGTTATCCGCGGCGATATTCTGCGCGGTCTGGGGGTTGAGCCCTTGGAGGACTTCCACGAAGTACTCGGGACCATCGGGGTAGAAGATGGGGGCTGCTTTTTCTGAGTCGAACTCTGCTTCCAAGGCCGCGCAGGATGAGGTCAGCGCGCGCACCCAGCCACCGAGGGCGATGAGGTGCGAGAGGTCGGGATCGCGCAGGGAGCGCAGCTCTTCGTTCACATCGAGCTGCGTGGCGGTGAGGGTGTCTTTAAACTGGCGTTGTAGGCCTTTTTCTGCTTGCTCAAGGAGGCTGGCGGAGTGCTTGTCCATGCGCTCACCGACACCGAGAGCCTTGCCGTAGCGTGAGAGGTCAAGCGCGATAGGCTTAATGTCATTCATACGTCCACTGCGCACAGCGATGAAGCCATCAGCGAGCAGGAAACCTAGCTCCATCGAGAGCTTCCCCGCGATGGTGGGCAGCTGCTCGGGTCGCTTACGCAGCACGTAGTCGTCGGGGATGGTGGGGAGTCCATCGAGCTGGTCAAAGATCTTGCTAATAGCAGGGGCGGTGTAGACGTTAATCCCCAGTTCTTGATTCGCATGAGAATCATCCAAGTAAGCATCGTCGCGGAACATGCTAGGCACAGCACCTTCGGGGCGGTCTTCTTCCTCGGGGATTTCTTCGGCTATTTCAGGAATACCGTCCGTAGCCTCGACAACTTCGATCGCTGGCTCTTCATTTTCAGCGATAGCGAGAGAGGGGAGCGTGATTAACGCACTGAGCGCAGTAGCTTTGCCAAATATAGAGTAGAAGGAGTACATAAGAAAAAAAATTAATATTTTTGGTGTTTTTAGTATTTTTATGGCTTGACTTTAGTAGTACTCTATCCTAATATGACGCACGCGTCAAGGTAATCATTCGAGAGGGGCAGAAAAAGTTTATTACACGGCTTAATCATACCTATTCAGATGCAATATCTAAGATGATGGCAAGTATTACTATCCTCTACAATTCATGACGCACAATAACAAACGTAGCCCACCCTCTAACACACAAAAAAGCATATGGAATGGTTCAACTTCTTCTGGCTTGTCTCCTATTTTCTCGTACTACTCGGCATGTCTGGGTATGGTTTTCACCGCTTAATGCTGGTTTTTCTCTATTTCATCTACCGCAAGGATGTACCCAAGCCTCTGAAGAAGTGGGATGAGCTCCCTCTTGTCACGATTCAGCTGCCTATGTTCAACGAGAAGTTCGTTGTAGAAGGTCTCCTGAAGTCTGTCATGGCTATCGAGTACCCTAAGGATAAGCTCCAAGTCCAGCTCCTCGATGACTCCACCGATGACACGACCGAAATCTGCGAAAAGTGGGCTGCCCACTACCGCGCGGAAGGCTTCGACATCACCTGCATCCACCGCACAGACCGCACAGGTTTCAAGGCTGGCGCTCTCGAAGAAGCAACCCCGCACGCGAAGGGCGAGTTCCTGCTCATCCTCGACGCAGACTTCCGCCCTGAATCCGACATCCTCCTAGCCTGCATGGACTACTTCACCGATCCTAAGATCGCCCTCGTGCAGACTCGCTGGGGTCATATCAACCGCAACAAGAACATGCTCACCCGCCTCCAGAGCATCTTCCTCGATGGTCACTTCGCACTGGAGCAAACTGTTCGTAACCGCTCCGGTCGCTACTTCACCTTCAATGGCACAGCTGGCATCTGGCGTAAATGCGCGATCGTCGACGGCGGTGGCTGGGAACATGACACCATCACCGAAGACATGGATCTCTCCTACCGCGTGCAGATGAAGGGCTGGAACTTCGTGTATCTGAACGACTACGTCACCCCTGCCGAGCTTCCAGAAGACATGGACGGCTTCAAGGCACAGCAGCACCGCTGGACAAAGGGCTGCATTCAGGTCTGCCAGAAGATGCTCCTCGACATCTGGCGTTCTAAAGCACCTCTCAAGGCGAAGATGGAAGCGACCACCCACCTTACCTGTAACTACTCCTACCTCGCTCTCATTCTCCTCTGCTTCCTCGTGATGCCTATCTCGACAAACCTCGTCGCCCCCACGGGATCATGGGACTGGCAGTCATGGCAGATGATGCTCGTGACATTCTCCCTCTTCTTCTTCGCGACATTCTCCGTCTGCCTCTTCTACATCACAGCAGAATACATCGTGCGCCCACGCCGCTGGGGGATGGTCTTCCTCTACCTCGTCCCCTTGCTCGCACTCGGTGTAGGCATGGCTGTGAATAATGCGAAGGCTGTACTCGAAGCCGTCTTCGGCAAGCCAAGCGAGTTCGTTCGTACGCCAAAGTTCGGTGAATCCGCACAGGGTGAACTCTCCATTGAGAAGCGCGCGCAGGGGTACAAGGCGATCAAGTCCATCATCGTCCCCATCTTAGAACTCGGCTTTGCCATCTTCTTCGCAGGCATCGAAGTCTCGAAGCTCATCTCGGGTGACTACCTCGGCTTCGTCCTCATGCTCCCCTTCCTTGGCTTCTTCTACACAGGCATCTGCTCCCTGCGTCGCCTCATGGACTCCGTCTCACTCGGCAAGAAAGCGAAGGCTATAAGCTAAAATAAGCTAACACACAACAACCTCAGCGCGCGGGCTCAACACCCGCGCGCAATCATATTCTTACACCCAACAGTTATTATGCGCACGAACACAGGAATGCTCTCACTACTCCTCCTCGTCTGCTCCCTCGCATCGCTCGTCTCTTGCAGTAGCAGCAAGGGCTACATCTCAGGTCCCGATACGAAACCACGTGCCCTCGTGAACAACGGCGTCGCCATCACCCTGCGCGACCAGAAGCTCACCTACATCAAGGATGGTAAGAAAGTACGTGAGTACCCCATCAGCTCCTCAAAGTACGGCATCAGCGGGAAGAATAACAGCTACCACACCCCCTATGGGCTGCACACTGTCAGATCCAAGGTAGGCGAAGGTCACCCCATCGGCGCGGTATTCAAGGGCGGTCGCCCCACTGGTGAAGTCGTCGCGGTGAACGCAAAAGGCCGCGACCCCATCGTCACACGCGTCATCTTCCTGAATGGGCATGAGTCTGATAACAGCAACTCAAAGCACCGCCGCATCTACATACACGGTACGCCAGAAGAGCGAAAGATAGGCACACCAGCCTCCTACGGATGCATACGCATGCGCAGCCACGACATCATCGACCTGTACCGCATCGTGCAGCCTGGCACACCAGTACTGATAGATACCTGTTCGCAGAAGTCCTTCATACGCGAACTCACACGCAAGAAGCGTCAAGCTAGCAATATTCCGCTTGTTTCCTCGACCCCGAGATTACAAAACGCGAGCTAATCCTAAACCACGTAGTACCTTGAGTGTAAACAATAGCCTATCGTTACATCACTAATTTTTCTTGACTTTCCGCGTCATAGAGATAAGATAATCTCACTATGAATACAGCATCATGTCCTTTTAAGTTCGTTATTGGTGAAGACGTACCACCAAGCCCCCAGTCTGGTCTCTGGACTCACTTCGTGAGCGCGATCAAGCGCTTTGCATCCTTCAGTGGCCGTGCCACGCGTAAGGAATACTGGTCATTCGTTCTTTTCATCGTCATTTTCAATCTCATTATAAGCTCTAGCTTAGATGCGATACAGAAAGGAATCATTGAATCCGTCATATTAGAGCAAATCAAGGCAGGGAATATGGAGTTTTTGGCTGCTGCTAGGGATGGTAATGCGAACGTTTTTGACTTTGGATTCTCTTGTGGGGACCTTGCAAAATTAGCAGCTTCGGATTTTGCTTGCAGTTTGGATGATAATTTGCGGCGTTTGGGCGCGCATAGCGAGCTATGTAAGCCCAAAAAGCTGTAAATTCTCGCCAAAATGCGGCAAAAGGCGTGCTGTTTCGCTCATTTTAGAGACTAGCTTTCTGCTCGGACTAATTTTGCAAGGTCCCCTTGTGTATTAGTCGCATTTCTTCAGACAGTGATAGCCGCTATCGTCGCCGTTCCTACCTTGGGCGTGCTAGCACGACGCTGTCATGACGTTGGCCAATCAAGCATCGCAGCCGTCATCGTCATCGGAGGCACCTTGATCATTAACGCTACGAGTAACTTCGGTATCGGCGAGGTGCTCGGACAAGTGCTTATGGTCTTGACTGGTGTAGCGAGTCTCTGGTTATTAATTACCGTTCTGTTCCGTGATAGTCAGCGCGGAACAAACAAGTACGGTCCTTCTACCAAGTATCCCGTAGACGGTACTGAGGTCGTTACGGCTGCTGAATAAGTTCAGTCGAGCAATTTACGAGGAAAAGCCCGCGAATATCGCGGGCTTTTCTGTGTGGATAAAGGGCGCGAAAACGCACTTTGCACCCCTATTTTAGGAGAAAATAGAACAAAATACTGCAATTTAAAAGAAAAGTCTTGTCAAAGATGGAGTTGCGTAGTATTCTATCGCCGCGCGAGTTTTCTAAAAAACTGATCGTCGGTCCTCGTTTTCTACGGAAGCAGAGCTCGCAGCGTAGGGAAACCCGATCAACCCCACCACAAACATGTCAGAAGAAACACAAGATAAGGAAGTCATCCAACTCGCTCATTTCGAAATCCCAAGCAGCCTACAGCGCATCGCGGATCCTAATGACGAGAATCACGTCACTTTCATCGCCGAGCCTATCGAAACAGGCTTCGGTCACACTCTGGGTAACTCCCTCCGTCGCGTCCTGCTCAGCTCCCTAGAAGGTGCAGCGATCACGAGCGTACGCATCGCAGGTGCTCAGCATGAGTTCTCCTCACTGCCAGGCGTCGTCGAAGATGTCACAGAAATCATCCTCAATCTCAAGAAGGTGAAGTTCTCCCACAATGGGAAAGAACCTCGCACCCTTTCCCTTCGCGTCACGAAGCAGGGTGTCGTCACCGCAGGAGACATTAAGGAAGACTCCATGTACTCTGTCGTGAACAAGGATCTGATCATCTGCCACCTCGACCAGAACACCATCCTAGACTGCGAGTTCGAAATCAATGTCGGTCGTGGTTTCTACACCGCAGACGACAACAATACGAAGGATCGCCCTATAGGTGTCATTCCTATCGACTCCATTTTCTCCCCTGTCACCCGCGTCAAGTACGACGTCGAGAACGCTCGTGTCGGTCAGATGACCGAGTTCGACAAGCTCATCCTCGACATCTGGACAGACGGTCGCGTCAGCCCTAACGTGGCCATGCTCCAAGCAGCTAGCATCATGCGCCACCACCTCGACGTCTTCGTCGAAGATGACGCACGCAGCATCGCCTTCGACAAGGCATCTGGCGCAGATCAGGACGCGAACACAGCACAGCTTCGCAAGCTGCTCAACATGAGCGTGAACGAAATCGAACTTTCCGTCCGCGCGGCTAACTGCCTGAACAACGCGAACATCACGACCGTCGGTCAGCTCGCCATGAAGACAGAAGCAGAAATGCTCAAGTACCGCAACTTCGGTAAGAAGTCGCTCAATGAGATCAAGGACAAGCTCGTCCAGCACGGCCTCTCGCTGGGCATGCAGTTCGACGCGAAGCTCCTCTCCGCCCCTGCACCAGCATCGAAGATGCGCGCAGAAACGGACGAAATCCGCTCCTCCGAACTTCAGGCACTTATCTCTCATAACATCGACAGCTTCGAAGATGACGACGAATAAAGAGCCATCCTTCCTAAAAACATTTCACTATTAACACACTAAACATCATATAACATCATGAGACACGGAGTTAAAAAGCCTAAGCTTCAGCGCAAGGCATCCCATCGTAAGGCTTTATACGCTAACCAAGCATGCAGCCTTATCTTACACGGCCGCATCACCACCACCCTTGCTAAGGCAAAGGCACTGCGCCCCTACATCGAAAAACTCATCACCCTCGGCAAGACAGCTACACTTCACACACGTCGTCAAGCTCTCGCTACCCTTCCTCAGCCAAAGGCAGTTGAAAAACTCTTCACCGTCATCGCTGAAGCCACGAAGGATCGTCAGGGTGGTTACACACGCATCGTGAAGCTCGGTCAGCGTAAGACTGACAGTGCACCTATGGCACTCATCGAGATCATCGACCTTCCTCAGCTCCAAGCAGCAGTAGCTCCTACAGCTACCGCAGGCACAGGGAACACAGCTCCTGCTGAAGCCCCAGCCGCTGAATAATTTCTCCCTGAGAAAATAGCAATTTAAAAGCACCGCAGCTCACGCAGCTGCGGTGCTTTTATTTGTACATCAAAGAAAAGTTATCCTAAAAAGCAAAAAAGCGCAGAACCGGTTAGATTCTGCGCTTTACTTGATAGCAGGAAGGTGATTCGAACACCCGACCAAAGGCTTATGAGTCCTCTGCTCTACCACTGAGCTATCCTGCCATTGTAGTGCGGGGACAGTATAGTAGAATTTTACGCCTTTGTCCAGAGAAAAAAGAGATTTTTTTTGTTTTTTTCAAAAGACATCAAGACCGAGCGTCGAGGTCGCTTCATTGAGAATATCATAGAGCTTTGACAAAAGTATTGCTATTGCCTCTATCTTCTGTTAAGCTGCTGACTTCTCCCCTATGTGTGGAGCACCGCTAATGAGCCTATTTTCCTTTAGTAAACTTCGTCAGAAAAAAGAGCAAAGCCAGCTTATCAAACGTGAGTTGCAGCGCGTCAGTGATCAAATCCAATCTGAGATCGAGCAGCTCGCCCCCTCCGTGCAGACCTACGCACGTGAAATGTGCAAGGCGCGCGGAAAGATGCTGCGCCCTGGGCTAGTCCTCCTTGTCGCTCAGGCTACTGGTGGTATTAAAGACGACCATATTCGCTTCGCTGCCCTACTGGAGATGACTCATATGGCTTCACTCGTCCATGACGATGTCCTCGATAAGGCAGACACGCGCCGTGGTGAGCCCACCGCGAATAAGCTCTGGGGGAATAACCTTGCCGTCCTCCTCGGTGATGTCATGCTCGCTCAGGCGATGATGCTAGGCACGGAGATAGGAGATCTGGAGTTCAGCCGACACATGGCCTACACCGTACGTGAGCTCTGTCAGGGTGAAGTAGAGCAGAGTGCCCGCATCTGGGATGCGGAGATGACACGTGAGGAGTACTTCGAGCTCATCCGCAAGAAGACAGCGACGCTCTTCTCCGCTGCCGCGAAGGGCTCAGCCATGCTGCAAGGGCTCGATGAAGAGAAGGTCGCTCAGCTGGAACGCATCGGCACGCTGCTGGGCATTTCATACCAGATTTATGACGACATCCTCGACCTCTCAGGTAAGGATGAAGCCGCAGGAAAGACCCTCGGCACAGACGCAACAAAGGGGAAACTCACTCTCCCCTTCTTCTACATGATGGAGTCCGATGACCTCGATGTCGTCGACTATATACGCGACAGTGTCGAGAAGCACGAGGAGATCAGTCTGAAGCGTCTGCGCGAGAGTCAGGTCTTCTACGCCGCGCTTGAGTCTTCCAGCCGTGACGCGAAGGAGCGTAATGCCGAGGTACGCGATCTGCTCTGGGAGCTCCCTGAGTCACCGGCGCGTGAGGCACTCTGTGAGCTGAGCTTCCGTCTCGATGAGATGATAGATGATTGCTTAGCCTAGCAGCGCGGTGTCAGGACTCTTTGTTCTCATTGATCACATTGATTTTTCCCCTCATGAGTGATTCCTACAGAGCTGAGCACATGCAGCCCCCCGCTGGTGAGCATAGTGAGAGCCTATGGCTCTGTCTGTGTGAGGAGGCTCGATCATGCAAGACCGAGCGCATCCTACTGCCTCTGCTGCGTGATGTGATCTTCGATAGGGCGGGCTTTTCTGCTTGCATCGCTGTGCGTCTCGCTCGTAAGCTGTCGCGCCGTGACATGAAGCGCGAGGAGCTAGAGCCTCTTTTCTTCGACGTGCTACAGGGACAGCCCAGCATAGCAGAAGCCATCGCCATCGACTTGCGCGCGTACATGGAGCGTGATGCAGCCTGTCACAGCCACTTAGAGCCGCTGCTCTTCTATAAGGGCTTTCATGCGATTTCTATTCACAGGATAGCTCACGAGCTCTGGGCGCAGGGGCGACGATTGCTCGCGCTCATGCTCCAGAGTATTAGCAGTGAGATCTTCAGCGTCGACATACACCCAGCGGCTCGTATAGGCTGTGGCGTGATGCTTGACCACGGTACAGGCTGCGTCATCGGTGAGACCGCCATCATTGAGAATGATGTCTCCATCCTGCATGCGGTCACGCTAGGTGGTACGGGTAAGATGAAGGGCGGCGCGCGTCACCCTATCGTGCGCACAGGTGTCCTACTCGGAGCTGGCGCGAAGGTGCTGGGACGCGTCACAGTGGGAGAATGCGCGAAGGTCGCCGCCTCCTCTGTCGTGCTCCACGACGTGCCGTCTCATAAGACGGTCGCAGGCGTGCCCGCCGTCATCGTGGCGGATTCTGAGTGTAGCGGTAGCCCTGCGCATAGCATGGCGCATGAGCTCGGGGATTAGAAAAATCGCATTCATCGCATTAAATTTTCATCATGACTGAGACTGTCGATATCCATCTCCCCCTGAAAAAGGCCGATAAGCACGACGCACGCGTGAAGGCCGTCGCCGAAAAGCTGAGCATGTCCCCCCAGCGCGTGAAGGAGCTGCGCCTGCTAAAAGAAAGCATCGACGCACGTCGCAAGCCCATCAGCAAGCAGCTGCGCTTCCTCGTCGGCATAGACGAGCCACTCGTAGCGCTCGCCCCCCTACGCTGGGATTATCCACGCGTGGGAGATGACGCGCCTCGCATCATCATCGTTGGCAGTGGACCAGCGGGGCTTTTCGCCGCGCTGGAATGCATCAAGCTCGGGCACAAACCCATTGTGCTGGAGCGCGGCTATGACGTGGACAAGCGTCGCCTCGACATCGCGCCTGTGCATCTCGGAGGCTTGGTGAATGAGGAGTCGAACTACTGCTTCGGCGAAGGTGGTGCAGGGACATTCTCCGATGGGAAGCTCTATACACGCGCGACAAAGCGCGGGCCTGTCAGCGATATTTACGAATGCTTCGTCGCCCATGGCGCGGCTGAAGACATCCTCACCGACGCGCACCCGCACATAGGCTCAGATAAGCTCCCAGCCGTCGTGAAGGCCATGCGTGAGAGTATCATCGCAGCAGGCGGTGAAGTACACTTTGGCACGCGAGTCGTCGAGCTGCTCACCCAGCAGGATGGCACGCGTACGATACTACGCGGAGCGCGCAGTGCCTCGGGTGAAGAGTTCCTAGGAAAAGCCCTCATCCTCGCGACGGGTCACAGCGCGCGCGACGTGTACCGCATGCTACGCGACGCAGGGCTCTTGCTAGAGAAGAAATCCTTTGCCGTCGGTGTGCGCATCGAGCACCCGCAGCAGCTCATTGATGAAGCGCAGTACCATCTGCGTGCAGGCGAGACGCGCCCACGTGAACTAGGGGCCGCGCGCTACACACTCGCGACAAAGATACGCGGGCGCGGCGTGCATTCGTTCTGCATGTGCCCAGGCGGGCATATCGTCCCTGCGGCGACGCAGAATGATCAGGTCGTCGTGAATGGCATGTCGCTGTCGCGCCGCGATTCCCCCTTTGCGAATGCGGGCTTCGTCGTCAGTGTCGAGCCTGACGACAGCCTCCCCTTTGATGCCGAGCATGGCGTACTCTCAGGACTCGCGTACCAGCAGGCACTCGAAGTCGCCACGGCACAGGCTGGCGGCGGTCATCAGAAAGCCCCCGCGCAGCGCGTGGTGGACTTCCTCGCTGGTCGCGTGTCGAGCAGCCTACCCGCGACCAGCTACGAGCCAGGCATACAGGCATGGGATCTGCACGATCTCCTCAGCGAGGAAATCACATCACGCATGAAAGAAGGGCTCGCATTCTTCGAGCGCAAGATACGCGGCTTCGCAGGAGAGAACGCCCTACTCATCGGCTGCGAGACTCGCACGAGCTCGCCTGTGCGCATCCCACGCGTCGCGGTGAAGCTGGAGCATCCTGAGCTCGAAGCCCTCTACCCCTGCGGTGAAGGCGCAGGCTATGCGGGCGGCATCGTCTCGGCAGCACTCGACGGCATACGCTGTGCGCAGGCCGCATGTCAGAAATAAGTCGCTTCGCGTTGACGATTCCGCCCTGCGCGACAGCGTGGCATCTTTACCATAGCTCATACTGACAAAGTCAGCAGTGCGGAGTTGCGCGCCTCGCTCTTTTATGCTATCCTGTCTGAGATGAAGCTGTTTTTATTCAGTGTGCTGCTATTCCCCCTATCGCAAGGCTCGCTCTATGCGCAGCAAGCCGATGCCTCAAATAGCGAGAATAGCGTCAGGCAGGCACTGCGCGAAGAGGAAGCGAGGCTGCTGGCTCAGGCAGCGGAGAGGAAAGCAGCCGAAAAAGCCGCTACCGCACGCGAGCCCGCCAAGGTGAACTCCGTCTCAGGAGCATTCACCGTCACGAGCTACGACAGCCTGCGCGCTGGTGCTGTCGCCAGCCGTGCAGAAGACATATTCAAGCACCTCCAGCAGCTCATCTCCCTCCCCGCGAAGACAAACGCCCTCATGCACATAGAGCTCGTCGGTGACCCTCATGACGACGTACACCTCAACCCCTACCAGCTCAGCATCGACATCCATGGAGATAAACCCGTCGTGCGCATGCGCGTGCATGTAGGAGGCGGCATCCATGTCCCTGAGCTCCACCGAGCCATCGTGCGCCTCTGCCTCTATGAATACGCGCTGAGGCATCTAGACATGGAAGCCTACGCCGATGGAGGCGAAGAGAGCGTGAGCATCCCCCTGTGGCTGACTACGGGCGTGGAGCAGGCTATACTCTGGCGTGGAGGCAGGCTGGAGAAAGACATCTTCGCGCAGCTATTCCAGCAGTCAGAAGTGCTGAGTATTCACGCGATTTTAGACGTGTCGACGAGCAGTTCCCTCGACGGGACTACACGCCAGCTTTTTGAAGCATCTTGCACGGCACTCATGCTTTCGCTTCTGAGCCAAGAAGGTGGGGAGCAAGCTGTGCTCAGCATGATCGCATCTGGATTTGATGGTGAGCAATCTGCACGCCAGCAGCTCATGCAGCACTTCCACGCGACAGGGATAGAAGACAATGCGCTTCAGAAATGGTGGGCCCTAGAGCTCGCGAACATGTCCACCCCCTCCATGCTCGAGAGCATGACCCCCATGCAGACAGAAGAAGCCCTCGCAGCCATCCTGTCGCAGACCTACGTGAATCGCTCGACAGGACAGCCACTCATCATCCCTGTGGATAACTTCCAAGCCTTCACACAGCACCCCGAGTGGCGCGCCCTCATCCCCTCCATCCAGCGTAAACTCCAAGCCCTCTACGTGCGCTCCTTCCCCTCCTACAGACCCATCATTGAGCAATATCAGAAACTGCTCACGCAGCTACTCCTCGAAGATGACGCGACTCAGTATACAGAAGCACTAGAAAAGCTTTTCAGCCTTCGCGGTCAGTATAAGAAGTTCTCCACGCGCACGCGCGACTACCTCGACTGGTACGAAATGACCCAGCTCGGCGGCGAGATGAGTGCCGATTTCCAGCAATACCTGCGCATGCGCGAAATGCTGCGCCGCCAGCCAAAGGCGGTGGAGACCCACATGAGCCGCTATCTCCGTGACATAGAAATGCTCATGGAGCTAAAGGCTGGTGAGGACTTACCCAAGCACTTGCAAAAAGAAGCGCATAAAGCCCAGTCGCAGAACGAGCCAAAGTGAAAACAACCATGAGCCCACGCCCCCGAAAAGAAGTGCTTGCCATCCCTGCGCAGCCCGACAGAGCGCATGAGCTAGAACTACAGGCACAGGGCTATCGCTGCGTCTGCGGCATCGATGAAGCAGGCAGAGGACCCCTAGCAGGACCCGTCGTCGCTGCGGCAGTCATCCTACCAGCAGACTATGAAAACGCGGGACTGACTGACTCGAAAAAACTCAGCGCGAAGAAACGAGAAATCCTCTACAAGCAGCTGATGGAAGACGACAGCGTGCAGAAAAGCATCGCAGAAGCCAGCGTCGAAGAGATAGATAAGCTCAACATCCTGCGTGCCACCCACCTCGCGATGCGCCGCGCGGCGGAAGGACTATTCCCCTCACCCGACATCTGCCTCATCGACGGACTCGCCGTGAAGGACTTCCCCTACGAGCAAGTCCCATTAGTGAAAGGCGACGCGCGTAACCTCAGCATAGCCGCCGCGAGCATATTGGCGAAGGTGAGCCGCGATGCGACCATGCAGGAGCTCGACCGTGAGCACCCCGAGTATGGATTTGCCAAGCACTCTGGCTACGGCACAGCGCAGCACCTGCGCGCGCTACGCGAGCATGGGATTACGAAGCATCATCGACGCAGCTTCGGGCCTGTATCGCAGCGGAGTCTGGATTTAGGATTTTGAGAACGATGAAACTTATTCACCAGATCGCCGCAAGGCTGAGATTCCTTCACAAGCTCAGGTTCAGCGGCAGTACGGATGACCACCAGTGGGTGGGTGAATACGGTGAATATGTGGTAGCCTCATGGCTGCGAGCGCGTGGACACCGCATCCTCAGACAGAACTTCCGCAGACGCGGCGGAGGAGAGATAGACATCGTGAGTCGGGATGGCGACGTGCTCGTCTTCACCGAAGTAAAGACAAGACAAAACCGCACCGGAGGATCACCAGCGAGAGCTGTTGATAAGCAGAAGAGAGACCTACTGCGCTCAGCCGCGCGCGTGTGGTTAAACCTGCTGAATGGGAGAAGTGATGGACAGGGGGAAATCCCGCATCGCTTCGACATCGTAGAAGTGATACTCAAGGAGGGAGAGCCAGCGCAGATACGACAGCTAGACGACATCTTCCGCTGGCGTGAAGGAGATGGGCGCGCTTATTAATGAACTCTATAAACAGAGGGACGCCGTCCCACCCCCTGCCAGAGGAGCTGAGCACCTCTGGTCTCCCACTCTAGGTGTCAGGTTATTATGGGTGGCTATCGTATGCGTCTTCCTGTCGCTAGACACGATGTTCCTGCGCACTAGCGTTAAATGACATCTTCCGAGGCAAACGCGATAGCGACGCGCACTTAGCGCACATATGTCAGCACGGATGCCACTTAGCTCTCGCGCGCCTGTGACTCGTCTTCCTCCCTCTCGGGCTGGAAGAACGAGCGTGTCGTCACGTAGATGAACAGCACACCCACGACCATCGTCATCACGCTGTAGAGCATGAAGGTCGATTGGCTCGCGGGATCATTCACCATGCTAGTGAGCACGACGACGAGGAGATTCGCCGCTGTGATGGTAAGAAACCAGAAGCTCGTCACAAGACTCTTGAGATTTTTCCCCGCTGCGGTATAGGCGTACTCTAATCCAGTCGTGCTCACGAGGATCTCTGAGATGGTGATGAGGAAGTAAGGCAGAGCCTGCCAGACGATGCTCAGCTGCTCGCCTCCGTCGAGGCGCATTTGTAGCCACGCGACACTGAGGTAGGATAAGCCCGCGAGGCATATGCCCAAGCCCATGCGGCGCACAGGGCGACTGTATTTACCTATATAAGGATAGACGAAGAGGGTAAGCAGCGGGATGAAGGTCATGACGAGCAGCGGGTTAAAGCTCTGCGTCTGCTCTGGTCCTATCGTGAAGCTGCCTATGCTGTAGGGGACCATGTGCTCCGCTTGCAAAATCCAACTGCTTGCGGTCTGATCAAAGAGAGCCCAGAAGGGGATCACCATGAGGAAGGCTAGCAGGACGCGCAGCAGGTTACGCGTATCACGTCTGTCGCTAGAGCTATAATTCTGCTCCAGCTCCTCTCGCTTGAAGAGCATATGCCCCGCTACGCCGAAGAAGCCAGCAACCCGACGCTGCGCCGACCAGAGAAGCGCGAGGATGAGCACAAGGATGAGGAAGGCAAAGAGGCTGAGCGATGAGGCGACCGAGGCTGCCTGATCACCTTCGATGAAGAGATTCACGAGCATTCCACCGCCTTCATAGCATCCATAGGTGAGTGCTCCGATGAGAGGGATGGCGACGAGGCCGCGCAGGATATTACGCGAGGTCTGGCTGGTTTCTTGCATTTGCTCCGCACCGAACTGCTCGAGCGCGCCTTGCTCACCCTTTTTCAGGCGGCACAGCAGTGAGGGAAGATAGGCTGGATGGCTGGGAGCGCGGTTGATATACTGGCGTCGTCCGAACCAGAACACAAGAGTCGCGAGAGCCATGAAGATACCTGGTACTCCGAAGGCGACGGCGTAGCCGTATTCATCACGGAGGTAGGGGATGACGAGGAAGGAGAAAAAGGAGCCGAGGTTGATAGACCAGTAGAAGGCGGAGTACATGCGCGTCATGTCCTTCTCGCTGCGACCTTCCATCTGATCACCGACGAAGGCGGAGACGCAGGGCTTTATCCCGCCTGCCCCCAGCGCGATGATGCCGAGGCCAAGGAAGAGGATGAACTGGCGCATGCCCAGATCATGGGTGATGTCACCGAGTGCGAGGATGCCATGCCCAAGGCAGTAAAAGAGGGAGATGTAGAGGATGCTGTTGTAGCGTCCGAGGAACTTATCAGCTAGCCACGCCCCGATGAGAGGTGTGAGGTAGATGACGGCGAGGAAGAGATGCATGACGCGTACAGCCGCAGAGTCCGACATGCAGAGCTCGGAGGTCATGTAGACGATGAGTATGCTTCTCATGCCATAGAAGCTGAAGCGTTCGCACGCTTCGTTACCGACGATATACTTGGACTGGGAGGGGAGAGACATAGCTGAGTGAGAAGGGAGAGAGCGTGAAGAGATGGGGGAAAATGAATGCGCCCGCTAGAAGCGGGCGCAGAAAGAAGGAAGGTGTTATTGTGCGTTCTTCAGGGCTTCGGCGTTAAACTCGACTTGGAACTTGCTGTAAGACTGATGCAGCCAGTCGAGCATGATTTTTTCACGATAACTGCGGTTTAGCTCGGGGAGCAGGATCTCGTTACGTGCGGCGGTGAGTTCAGGACTGTCCGTGTAGACACGGCTCACGACGAGAGAGATGCGCGCGCCTTCTTGGGGAACGACTGTCAGCGGTGCGAAGCTACCAGTGGGGACTGCTAGGAGAGCTGCCGCGTCGATGCCTACTGCCAGCCCAGAGGGCGTCTCGGGATTTACAGGACCGTAGTCTTCCACTGTCGCTCCAGCTTCTGTCGCGAGGGCGAATGCCTTGTCAGCACCGCCTTCTGCGAGTGCTTTCTTCATGTCTTCTGCGAGCTTTTCCGCGGTCGTGCGCAGAGCCTTAGCCTGCATCTCGCGGAGGAGATCCTTCTTAGCCATCTCTTTCGCGGCTTCGTACGCAAGCTCTGTAGGGGCGAGAACTGCGTCGACGCGAAGGAGGGCGAGTTTCCCATCTGGTGTGGGGTAGAAGCCACGAAGCTGCTTGATATTCGTACGGACTTTTTGCCCAGACTTCTTCTGCTCGTCTTGAGCGGCAAAGCTAGGTGCGGCTTCTACTTCGAAGGCGAGTCCTCCCAGAGTGGTGTCGCCTTTGGCATTTTGCAATGCCATCGCTAGCCCCGCAGGGACGCTATCGCTGGTGAAGCTGCCAAACTCCTGATGCGTCTTACCGTCGGCTGTCTTGAATGTGAAAGGCGCGTATTCGAGATTCTTAGAAGCACTTTCGAGAAGGTCTTCGATGTTCGCCTGATTGCTCTCGGCAATATTAAGCATGATCTGCTCCGTGGTCGCATAGAGTTCATCGACGCTCGCACCCTCGGCTGGAGTGAGGGTGAAGAGACTGGCGCGTCTCTCGGCCTTGCTCATGTAGCGGAACTTGTTCTCCTCCCAATAGGCTTTCAGCTCTTCCTCGCTAGGCTCGGCGACTGGTGGGATGCTGACAGCTGGAAGCCACGCCGTCTTGAGCTCGATGTCCTGCAAGCTGACATTCAGAAGAGCTATGGCCATGCGATCGTCGAGCTGCACACCCTGTGTGACGAGATGCTCAATGGTCTGCCAGACCATGAGGTCAGAAATGAATCGACGGAAGGCACGCTCACGAACCTGATCGGTCGTCTTCCCGTTAAAACCACTGAGACGCTGGTAGAGTTTCTGATCGAAGCTGCCGTCTGCATTCTGGAAGATAGGCATGGTCTTGATATAGGTGTCGATCTGCTCCTTGGAGGGGATGATGCCGAGGGCTTCGCCTTCTGCCTCGATGATGGCGCGGTTCGTCGCGATGTTCAGCATAGGCTGCCCAGTAGTACCGTACTGCCACACGGTGTAGATCTTTTCAATTTGGTTAATATTCATGCGAGCGGCTGTATCTTGCATAAAACGAGCTTCAAAGATCTGCGCTTCCGCTTCGGTGAGCTGTCCGTCGCCGTCACTGTCAAGTTCTTCTCGTAGGCGAGAAGGGTATGCGGAGACAAGTTCCGCGGCAAAGTGCTTTGCGTACTCACTGAGCTGTGCCGCATCGCTTTGGTTATAGCTGCGATTATTCACACTGAGGAGATAATCACCTGCTAGTGAGCCGTCCTTTCTGTTGTATTCGGACATGACGAGTCCAAGAGCAATGCCAACGATGACGATAACGACAAGGATGGAGTTTTTACGTATAAATTCCAGAATATTCATAATGTGTTAAAAAAGCGCGCTTGCACTGCGCCTGAATGGTGTTATTCTACGTTATTCTGACCATAAGGCAAGTAAAAAAGCGGTTTACTGAGATAGATAGCTACTCCATAAACGCGTTATACACTTCATGCTTTCGGACACAGTATTTATAAAACACAGTAATTTAGGATATTACGACATAAATAATCACAAACAATTAAAAATATGACAGCTTTTCTCATTAAAAAGAGAAAAAAGACTTGCAAAGCTGCGCGACTTCAGTAGAATATTTCTGAAAGCGCGGGTATAGCTTAGTGGTAAAGCTCCAGCCTTCCAAGCTGATCATGCGGGTTCGATTCCCGCTACCCGCTTCTTAACTATACACTTCGAATAATCCGTCTAACCCCTTTGATGTATGAAATTAACAAATAAAATTACCGTGGCATTTGCCGCTGCTGCTTTATCGCTCGCAAGCTTAGCAGGCGCACAAGAGCAACTGACTTACAATCAGCAATTACAAGCACTTCAGAACGATGCAAAGGAGGATTCTACCAAAACGATTACAGCTATCAGCAATGAGCTATATAAGTTGGTAAAAAAGGATCCATCGAAGCTCGCTTCGGTTGTATCAGCCGTACTATCCCAACGCTCAGAGTGGAGCGAAGCGGAACTCTACGCTATCTGTAGAGCGGGTCTTATCGGAGCACCTGAAGTATTTCAGTCCTTAAAGGCAGCAGCACATGATACTGATACCGAAGTACTACATCAGTACGGAATGATGGCGGCTACACTCAGAGGTAAGGGTCTAGTCGAGCTGTGGCAGGTAGTGAGCGAAGCGTTAAGCGCGACAACCACGAATGCACACTTCAATAAGGTAATGACGCGACTCGCTACTGAAGGTGTCTCCTTCGTGAGAACATCGACCTATAGTCTTGGCATTCTCGACACGGTCAGCCTTGGGCGCGAGGATTATTCTCTCGTCTTCCCCCCTGTCACAAAGAACAAGTAAAGCTTTGTAACCTTTTATTTTTTAATTATGAAAATCACACAAAAGTTTTTACTTTTCGGCATAATTTCCAGCTCAGTCGCTCAGGCATTCACGCTTTATGATGCAGCTCCAAGTTTGGATCTACCAGAAGCTCACGCTCTGCGTTATAATTTCAACGTCTCCGTGGGCTATGATTCAAATGTGGATAATGCGAGGAACAACGAGCGCGACTCGCTTAAGGGGTCAGTGAGCCTAGGAGGCTCATATTCTAAGGTCGAGTCAATTCTGACCGCAACTTACAGTTTTAACCTCGGTGCCACTTACTATTTAGAAGAAGCTGAAAGTACAGGTAATCATTTATTCTCCAATTCGAGTTTTACCACATCTGTAGATTATCAGTTAGATAGTCGCAGTAACGTTAGCTTAAAAGCCACTTTCAGCTACAAGCCCGATGTCGATTACGGCAATGCTATTTCTTCACCTACAAGCCAAGGTGACGTGCTGTACTGGGACGTTAATGCTACAGGCACACATACAATAAGCCCGCTTACCAGTTTCAGTATCACGATGGAAACGAGTGGTGTGGAGTATGCAGAGTCTCAGCATAACATAGATGACCGTAACTACGTCGGTGTAAACTCAAGCTTAACCTATGCTTACACCCCACTGACAAACCTTTCCTTCAACATTTCGGGACGTTATGACTTCCGCGATTATGGTATCGATTCCGAAAACCTCTACATGACACTGGGCTTATCCTCACGCATATCTCCAGTCTCTAGTATATCTGTGAATGCAGGTATGCAGACAAAGTTCATTGTTGATCAGGTTAACTATTCGCCCAATATCCGTATCTCGTATAATCACGAGATGTACAATAACGACTCAATGTCTTGCTTCGTGAGTTTTGACAACGAGAACGTAGGTACAGCTCGCTATGATTCAAAAACATCTGACATATTAAGCTACTTATCAAATGCGGCCGTCCGTGTAGGTTTGAGCTACCATAAGAAGTTTAGTGCAGACTGGTCTGGAAACGCTTCTGTAGAATACTACAGTGCTTCCTACTCCGACGGTCACGCTGACGGTCTTCAAGATGAAACACGTAATAATATATTCATCAGAGCAGGCGTAAGCTACAAACTAACCGATTCTGTGACGCTTCGTCTGAATTATACCTTCACCGATGCGAATAAAGACGCAGGTGGTTACCAGCGCCATTCTATATTAGCAAGTACGGGCTATTCTTTCTAAAAGTGCAACAAGTCAGAGAGGTAGGTCCTGAGTGACTTACCTCTCTCTTATTTAACATCCTATGTCCGATAACATCTTTTCGAATTCAGATAAGAGAGAGACAGTGCTGCATGTACAAGACTACTTGATGATGCTGCGTAATCGATGGAAGGAGGCGATTCTCGTCTTTCTTCTCGTTTTCATTTCATGCGCTGTACTTACGCGCATGATGACTCCTATGTATAAAACCTCGATGTGCTTCGAGATCAAAGCACCTCGTGACCTCGTCAATATTAACGGAGGTGTAAACCCTATTGTTAAGGCTGCTGGAAGCTCTGGATCCTACATGCAAACGCAGTTTGAGCTTCTCGTAACGGAGGAAAACCTCATAGCAGTCGCGAATCGACTCGGGCTCGCAAAGGAATGGGGTATTACGCCAAAGCAAGCTGCTGGTAGACTCTCTGGCATGATTTCCATCCAGCCTCGTCGTAGTACTGATATTATTGATGTCGTTGTGGTGGGTAGCGATCCTAGGCAGGTACAGCGCGTATGTGAAGCTGTCCCCCTCGCGTATAAGGAAGTCCGAGAAGGTAATGAAGATGATCTAATCAATCGTACGATTGAATCGCGATTTGCGCTTATTCGTGCTCGTTATGATGAACTGGAGCGCAAGGCCGATGTCGTGCGACAGTACATTCGCTCAGGGAAGTACCTTTCCAGGGACATTTGGAACTCTGGAAATGTAGCCCCGAAGGATACAGATGGTGCAGAGACACGTATGCAAGCACTCCAGTCACGCCAGAATGCACTCAAGCAGGAAATCTCAACGAGCGAAGTTCATATTAACGAACTCCAAAGACTCGCCGACGATGCCCTACTGAGCTACGTGCGACGCACAGGTATCCTCAGCGCAGAATCGTATAGTTCCTCACGAGTCCGAGCGCTGAGTGAGCAATACAATAACGAAGAGGAACAACGCCGTGCTATGCTTATGGATGGCATAGGACCCAATCACCCGCAGATTAAACTTCTCGATGCGCAGCATCAAGCTACGAAAGATGAATTATTCTCTGAGTTGATAGGCATGCGCGATGCCATGCATGATCAGCTTAATATCAAAAAAGCTGAGCTCGCGGCAGTCGACAAGGAGCTCAATGTGGAGAAAGAAAAGTTACGCGGAGTTCTCCTAGAAAACCAGAAAACAATGCGCGCACTGCAAGAATATAACGCAGAAAAGCAGCGTTATGACCAGCTCGAGAACGACTACATCGCAGAGCGTATTCACTTAACAGCACCTCGTGAGACGATTATTATCCATAGTGAACCAG
This sequence comes from uncultured Akkermansia sp., assembly GCA_964370425.1. GTDB lineage: Bacteria > Verrucomicrobiota > Verrucomicrobiia > Verrucomicrobiales > Akkermansiaceae > Akkermansia. The sequence goes on from CAYJJD010000001.1 coordinate 46,854, forward strand.
CGCTCCCTATGGCTCCTAGTAGCCCAAACTACAAACTCAATCTCACAATCGGGGCTGTGATAGGCGTGATCTCAGGAATTGTCGTCGCCTTCATCTATAACTATTTCGACACATCCATTAAGACGCTCGAAGAAGCAGAACGTCAACTGGGTCTCCCCGTACTCGGTGTCATACCTCAAGATGCAGGTCTCTTCGTGGTGCAAGGGGGCGACTCTCCCGATGCCGAAGCTTATCGTATCTTGCGCACGAATATCGAGCTCAAGAAGGCACTCTTCAAGTCATCCGTCTACTCAGTCGTCTCATCGAACGCAGGTGAAGGTAAGACGACAACGCTGAGTAATCTCGCCTTCGTCTGCGCGCAGAGTGGCTATAGCACCTTGATGATTGATGCTGACTTACGCCGCCCACGACTTGCGAGCTATTCAGAAGTGTCTAATGATTTTGGATTGACAAACTATCTGTCCACCGACACAGAGCTGAAAGATGTCATCTTTAAGACAGAAATGCCCAGTCTGTATATTCTTCCTTCTGGTCCCCAGTGTGCTGACCCTTCTGGTCTGCTGGCATCCTATCGCATGGATAGACTCTTACAGGAAGCTGCGCGACGATTTGACATAGTGCTAGTCGACTCACCTCCTATGCTCGGCGTTAGTGATGCCTCGCTAATTGTGAGTAAGGTGGATGCCACTCTCGTCGTGCTCCAGCCCAGAAAGATGCCTGTAAAGGCACTACAACGCACAAAGGCACTCATCGAGAGTGCTGGTGGTAAGATAATGGGTCTAGTTCTCAATAATGTTGATATTTCTGGAGATTCCCAGTACCAATATTATACGACCTACTATTCCTATTATACGAACGATCAGCTTCGCAAAGAGCCCAAACCGATCAAGAAGAATACTGCGTCCGAACGGAATCAGGCTACAGCTAGTGTAGCACCAGCGCAGCAGTACGTCAGACCTGAGCCTCCCATAGCTCAAAACGTACAGCCTACCAACCTAGACGAGGACCAAGACTTATACTAAACTCATCATATGATTAGATACATCATTACATCGTTCATGGCATTGCTTATGTGTGTAGCTTATGCACAGGAAAGAGCATTGCCCGATCCTACCGCCAAAAAGGGTGCTGAGATAACCGTGACACTGAACAATATTCCATCAAGCGATAAGGTCACCATCAACACCCGATACACGGTAGACAGTCGCGACGGCACAGTGAAGCTGCCCTATCTCAAGGAAAGAGTCTATGTCGCAGGAAAGACCCAGCGCGAAGTGAGTAACATCATAGAAAAACTCTACATCGAGCAAGGGATCTTCACACAACCCATCGTGGATGTGAAAGTGACCGATGAAAGTCTCACGGAGCAGCTGACACGCCGTACTATTCAGGTAACTGGCTATGTCGCAAGCAAGCAGAATCTTCCGTACAGACAGGGTATGACCTTGATCGAGGCACTGCTCTCCTGTGGAGATATCACTGACTATGGCTCACGCGATATTCAGGTCACGCGTAAAGGCGTCACGCACACGTATGACTACTTCAGTGGTCGCGATAGATCCATCGTGCTGCATGAGAATGATATCATCCATGTGCCCATGCGAAGCTTCTTTGAAAGTAGACCTAGTTCTATTGGACCTTAATTTTTCATGTTGATGATGACTCCTTCGTTTCTTACGAGATGAGGGAGTCTTCTTTTATGCTACGCTAGACATTTCTTCCATGCCCATGGATTCATCCAGATCACTACTCATTCTCACTATAGCCTATGGTGAGGGGCACAAGGCCGCAGCTAGGGGGCTGGATGCGCACTGGCGTAGCAGGGGGGGGGAGAGTCTTGTCGTGGATGCTCTTGCTGAGTCTGATGTGTCGACGATATACGAATGGACACGGCAGTATTACCGACTCTGCGTGAGTCATCTTTCTTTCCTCTGGGCACTTACTTATGACCAGACAGATACCACTGACTGGGCTAATATGGCGCGTTCCCCCTTGTTTCGCCCTGTTCTGCGTAAGCTAGAAGAAATCATTAGACGCGAGCAGCCTAAGCTCATCGTCTGCACCTATCCACTTTATGGCTACCTGCTCGACCACCTCGCGGAGAACAGTAATCTCCATGTCCCCTACCTGATGCTTGTTACGGATTCCATCGCCATCAGCCGACCATGGATGCGTTCTAAGTCGAGCGCGTGGTGCGTACTCGACGTGCACTCACGCCAGCTTGTGCTGGATCGCTATGCTCTAGCAGAAGATCAAGTATGTGTAGCTGCGCTGCCTGTACTTCCTCGGTTTAGCCCAAGAAGTGATAGACGAGCACCTCATATCTTGCAGAGTGAGCTACGTATTCTATACTCTGCGTACGCACCCTTAAATCAGGTGCGCGATGAACTGGAGGGGCTCCTGAGCGTATACCCGCATGCTTCACTCACGGTGCTTGCGGCGAGTAAGCTGAAGCCTCTGTCACAGTGGGCTTCTACATTATCGCCTCATAAGCGTACGCGCCTGCTTATAGAGGGCTACCGACATGATATGGATGAGCTGTTTCGCACTCACGATATCTACGTAGGAAAGGCAGGCGCAGCAACTTTATTCGAAGCGTACCAGTCGCTGTGTCCCCTCATTATTAATTTCGCCCTTCCTGGTCAAGAGCAAGGGAATCTGGATCTTTTATTAAAAGAAGGTTTTGGGTTTTATGCTCAAGGTGCGCGTGAAGTCTGTGCCGTCGTACAGAAACTAGTCGCGGATGACTGTAGCTTGCACCAGCGCATCTGTGAGCGCATGCTCCAGTCGCAGTGCCGTGATGGGGCGGATAAGCTCATTGAATTTATAGAGAAGAAGTTTTTTTAATATGAGCGACGAGTTCGTTTTGCTAATAGATAACTCAAACACAAGGACAAAATTCCGCCTTGGTGTAGGAGACTTACTATGTGATGAACAGCGAATCCTAGCGACACGCGACATCAGCGAAGAAACTGTAGCTACCCTTTTAGAGGGCTGGACATTTCATCGTGTGATACTCAGCTCAGTCGTACCTGAGAAGGGGGAGCTGCTCTGCCGCCTGTTTGACGTACCTGTGCATAGCCTAAGCGCAGGTAGTGTACTCAACTTCTCACTCGATGGCTACGCAGGGAAGAGCACCATAGGGGCGGATAGACTGGCAAATGCAGCTGGACTTGCCACCTATGGTCGTCTTCCCGCCATTGTCGTGGATATGGGGACAGCGGTTACCTACGAGGTGCTATGCGCCTCTGAGACAGGAGTCCGTTTTGCAGGTGGCGTGATCGCGGCGGGCTTGAGCACATTAGTCCACTCACTTAATCAAGCGACGGCGCAACTGCCACTCGTTCGCCCTAGTGTCCATGTATCAGTGCTGGGACAGGATACGGCAGAATCGCTTCGTGCTGGGGCACTTTATGGCTATGCGGGTATGCTGCGCGAAACGCTCAGCGCACTGGAAGAAAAGCTAGGCGAAGCAGCCTTTGTCGTGCTCACGGGGGGGGATGCAGCGTTTGTATTGAAATATGATGAAAGCTTTGGATTACTAGATAACGATATTACAATGAGAGGATTACTCCTGATTTCATCACTTAATTAAGTTGATTTTTTACCAGGTTGGCTAAATTTCAGTTGCATTTAGTTCTAAGCTTTAGTATAGTGAAGCCACTTCTAAAATAGTCACATCTTATGTCCGACAACATTGAAAGCAAAGTAAAAGAAATTATCGTCGAGCAACTCGGCGTAGAGGCTGATAAAGTGACCACCGACGCTAAGTTTATCGAAGATCTCGGTGCTGACTCCCTTGACACAGTTGAGCTCGTTATGGCCTTCGAAGACAAATTTGGTATCGAAGTCCCTGATGAAGAGGCTGAAAAGCTCAAGTCTGTTGCAGACGTTGTAGCTTATATCAACAAGAGCCAGGCTTAATCGCCCGTGCATCTTTAATACTTCGGGCGGCTCTTCCTTTGGGAGAGTCGCCTCTTTCTTTTAGACGAACTGACGATGAAGACACAGCTTTTCGAGAATGCGATGCGTGAGACGCGTGTCATCTATGCTCCTGACCGTCGCATCGAGGCATTTGGAGATACGGTGTTTAATTTCCGTCTGTTGACAGAGTCACTGGATGATCCGCAGCTTTGCTGTGTGCGCTCAGGTCGCATCGAGGCACTGCGACCACGTATCCTGCGCCCCGAGCATTTGATGGGACTATCGCTAGATGGCTTTGGCGAAGAGGCGACTGCCCTCTTCGACTGGATGCAAGAAAACGGAGCGTCATTTCAGGCACTCATTGAATACGGATTCCAATTCCGCAGAGTCGATCTAAAAGAGGAGATGGTACATGAAGCGATGGACTTATTAGAAGATCAGCTGCGCGACGAGGCTCTGCGATCGGGAGATCCGCTCAGAGCAGTCATCGCTGGAGTAGAAGACGCGTGGGAAGCGTCACTTCTCATTTTTATGTTAACTATGATTCAAGAATCTCATGAAATTAATCTTTTTGATATGCGCCGTCGCGGCTTGCTCTAGTAGCGTCCTTGCGCAAGGACAAACCTCACTCTGGCCACAGCGCCCTGCGGCACTGCACGAGGCACGACTGATGGCTCATGAGGCACGCTATGCTGAGGCACTCGAACTGCTACGCCCCTTAGTCGCGTCAGAAGGCATCGTGGGAAAGGAAGTACGCGAGCTCTATTCCTCTATTAATATGCGGCAGTATATGAATAGAGAGCACCCGCGTGCCTTCGTCTATGAAGTGCAGTCAGGAGACCATATACAGCGCATCGCGAATAAGACGGGTGCGAGCGCATCTCTCATATTGCTCATGAATGGTGTGACGGACGCGTCTCGCCTCCGCGTCGAGCAAAAGTTAGTCGTGCTCCCGCTAGAGCTTCATATAGCCATACATGAGCAGCAGAAAGAGCTCGTACTCTGGGATAATAAGGTGATGCTCGCCTCTTTCCCCATTCATACACGAGAAGGTGAAGAGCTCAAGCAGGGCGTGAATTATACGGTCGAGGACGTATATTCTTATCGGGGAAGCACACGATTAAATCGCGCGTCCGAAGGCTATCAAACGGGGGACAAGGTACTAAAACTCACGGATGGGGTGTACATAGCAGGTACACAGCAGATAGATGAAGCTAAGACCGTGTATCGCCTCTCTCAGCGCGTGATTAACGAGTGGGCTTACTTCATGACCACGAAGTGCAGCTTGAGCGCCCAGCCTGCAAAAAAGCCTGGCGAAGCCCCAGCATTATAAAAGTGCCAGCCTGCACATCCTGAGTACAGCACCCTCTGAGTACAGCACCTCCCCCTAGTCGCGGGGTGCTATCCCTATGAAAGATCGTATCTTTTTCAGCGGTGGGTGCATGCGGCGCGGAGTCGCTGTGTAGAAAAATGAGGAGCTGCCGCCGTCGAGATTCAGAGCAGCCTTCACGGGGAATATCTCTGAGAAGTCCTCGCTGTTCATCCACGTGGCGAGATCGTGAAGCGTTAGTGGGCTGCTGACACCTATGCACCATTTTCCTAGCCCATCCGTGGCGATAAAGCTACGCCTTGACTTGCCATGCCTGCTGAGCCCCTGAGTGACTTTTGCATGCTCGATGAGAAAGGGGCCCGCTTGTACGGCCTCACGTAAGGAAGAAAGAGGTGGACGCGAAGCGCTGCTACGCTGTAAAAAGATCCCATCTCCCGTGTCGTAAAGTAGCCCAGAAACGGTGAATCGCCCCGACTCCAGCCGCCCAGCCTGAGTCTTCCCCTCGTGCCGCATAATACCAAGAGGGCTGCGCGCATCGTCGCGCCCGAAATAGGACGCATTCACACCTGCGACGCAGCCATGCTTTTCTAGGTTTTTCTCCATATCGCCATCATTTGCGTCAAGGATAATGATTTTCATATCCTTAGCGTCGAAGCTATAGATCTCTACCGTATCGAGCGCGAAGAAGAGATTCCCATTGTCGCGAGTAAGCCGCTCGTAACCAGCGAAGGCAGAATAGCTGAGGAACAGAAAGATGATAAATATGCGTAGCATCAGACAAATAGTAATACAAAATAACTGAAATAGCTAGAATTATTATCATCGAGGCACTTGAAAAATGAGCGTGTCGCGTTTTTTTCACCACACGCAGATGGCGACATCTCGCAGAATGTGCCAGATGAACGACGAGCGGCATAGACGCGCAGCAATACGCTCTGTAGGTTATCATATTGCGAGTAGTTAATGAATAGCTCATGCCTGTGATTTTCATTGACAAGGCGAAGATTTATATGCTAACTTTTATGAATGCGTACATCTCATTTAGCAGCCCTCAGTTTTCTACTAGCATCCCTGACGCCTCCAGTACTTGCCGTCGACTATCAGGAGATGACGAATAAGGAAAAAACCGCCTACTTCAATGAGCTGAAAGCCGAGCTCCCCGATAAGCTCAAGGGGCGAATCACGGCAAAGGCTATCAAGGGGCGTGAGACGTCCTTCCCCCGCCGCTTTGTCGTCGCGCGTAATGCTTCCACACTCGTCTGCCTTGACGAGGACACCAAGAAAGTCACCGTGGTCACCCCCCTCACCCCGCAGCAGAAAAAGGAGCTCATGACCAGTGTGAAGGAAGCGAGCAACGTGAAGCTCATCCCGCGTGATTACCTGCGCAAGATTAATCCAGACAGCATGTACAGTCAGGAAGAAGCACGCGAGACCCTACCTACCTCGTATCAGGGCTTCTCCGAAGACTACATCGTCTACGCCACCGACGACCACTACATCTCCCTGCATCATGTGCCCAGCGAGTCAGGAGAAATCGTCACTGAGCTAGCGATACGCTGCACGACGCCCTCTACGGGCAATGTCATGCAACTGGGCGCGACAGGGCGCGCTGGAGACTACTTCCCCATCCCTGAAGACATCGAGTCCGACCTACACCGCGAACTCCAGTGGGACCTCATGGGGCAGCTCTCCCGCCTCCTATCCGATAGGCTCGCGAGTAACTTGTACCTACGCGGCTTTAACGAGGAAAGCTGGGAGCAGGGCTGGTACGCAGGACGCTTCCTCGCGCTCCCTATCACTCTCTCCGTGAAGGCTAATGAGGATAATGCCCCAGCAGAGAACATCCTCTCAGGCATGGATAAGCTGCTAGAGTCTAGCTTCGGTCGTCACTACCTCGGTCTCACGATGCTAGTCACCCAGTACCCTGACGCTTACTTCCTGCCCGTCGATCCAGAGACCGCAGCTGATGCGGATCGCAGCAGCTTCCAGCCACTCCAGCTTATCATCCCTGGACTGGAAGAGGAACTCATCACTCCAGCAGCCCCCATCTACTACCTCCCCACGCGAGGGAAGGACTTCAAGGCGATCTCGCAACGCGCCTACGAACTTCAAGCGGAGCATATCGAGCGCGAGCTCAAGCAGCTCCAGAGCGACTACGCACGCTTCTTGACTGAGCACCCCATCCAGCACCCCACAGCCGCCGAACTCGCGCAGGAATGGAAGCTCGCCCTCGACACCTACGTCGAGAGCATCATCGGCGAGGAAGGCAGCCTGCACAAGGAACTCGCGAAGGCAGTCGAAGAGCTCGAAGAGGCCAAAGATGCTAAGTCAAAGAAGTCTGACAAGTCGCCCGTCTACGAACTGCACCTAGATCTAAGGCTGAAGGAATCATAAACATTTCACCGTCAGCAGACGGGATATGCAAGTGGGCGTGAAAATGGGGGTACTGCGTCAGATTCGTCGCGCCCTGGATGAACAAATTGAAATGCAATTGTTGGAGGAATGGCACGAAGTGCCTTTTCCATCAACAACAGATACATGCCTCAACTGCATGCCAGAGTAACACTCAAGCAAAAAATCGTATAAAGTGCGGGCGTAGCCCGCCGAGCGAAGCGAGTTTATGCCGACTTTTTGCTTGAATTGTACGGCGCGCTGCGGTATTGAGACCGTAGATAGCAAATGGGACTCTCTCTTTACGCGACGAATCTGACGGAGTGCCGTAAATTCTCGCCAAAATGCGGCAAAAGGCGTGCTGTTTCGCTCATTTTCGAGATCAACATTTTACTCGTACTAATTTTTCAAGGTGCCCTTAAATGCCTAGTGCGGCATAAACGCCCCACACGCGCATCAGCGCATGTGGGGCGTTTATGTATGATAAGAGAGTGAGGAGCTAGCGCATGGGCGCATCACTCCCCACTCTGGGGAATCTAGCTACTTATTGCTCATTCTTTCTTCTGCGACGTGCGAGAAGTGCAGTGAGTGCGAGTAGGCTCAGTGTAGCCGTGCTAGGCTCTGGGACGTAGAAGACGAGGCTCTTGCCTTCGCTCAGCGTGTGACCAAGAGCCGTCAGGTTATATCTGGAAGTGCCATTCTCTGAGATATTGATCGTGACATTGCCATACCACAGTTTAGCGAGAGCATCAGCATTATCAACATTGTCTAACTCAAAGCCTATCATTCCACCCATTGTGTAGGCAGTATCAAACGCTGAATAATCCGCAGTGTTCATATCAATATTCAAGGTCAGAGAACCTTCAAGTTGAAGATTCGCGACATCAATATTTGTCAGTGAGAACACTTGCATAGGCATGTCTTCACCAGGCTTCTCGGTGGTTTCCAAGTTCTGCACTCCTAAGTGCGTCAGCGAAGTGCCAGAAACGGCGCTGATGGCTGAGTTACGCAGGATAGCGGTGGCATCTGTATTATACACGCGGGAGTTAGCTCCGATGTGGACGTTCTCCATGGTGAGGATAGAGTCTTCAAGTAGATGAACATCCGTGTTCGTAAGCGTCGTGTTGCGTATCGTACCATGACCATTCGCAGCGAGCTCGACATCGGCATTTGTCAGCGACACGTTTTCTACGAAGCTAGTCGCAGTAGAAGCCGAGCCGTAGCTCGTACCTGTTGCGCGTCCCATGACTGTGAGGTCACCTGAGAGCAGTTCGGTATTGCCGTTCTCATGCTTGAGACCATTTGTCATCGCGACACCAGCTGCAATGCTGAGGCGTGTATGATCAGCCAGTACGACATCACCAGTACCGATCGCATCTGCGCTCTGGACGGTGAGTCCTGTCACATCAGCCTCAGTACCTGCGGTAAGCTTCGTGCCACCTGAGTAGGTGTTCGCGTTGCTCAGTGTGATCTCAGATCCTGCTGCAAGCTCGACGACACCAGAACCACTGATGACAGAGCCTGCGCCCTGACTGAAGCCCTCTCTGAGCTCGGCCGTAGATCCAGTACCTTCCATGATGATATTGCTATTAGTCGCTTCACCGAGGATACCTGTGCTACCATCTGAAATGATCGTGTCACTTCCCGAGCTACGACCATCGTTGATAACAGAGCCTATACCATTAATGGTAATTGTATTGGCTACGTTATAATTCGACATATCGAAGACACCGATCTTACCTTCTACGCCATTGACCGTGACGCTACGCTCACCGAGGAGTCCTGCGCCTACAGCAGCATCGAGTCCAGCCTCGAGTGTGAATGTACCACCATTGATGGTAATATCAGCTGTTCCCGCCATCTGCTCGCTGAGTGTGACGCTACCGCCCTCCATCGCGAGAGCACCTGTGAGGGTGTGAACGTTCTCAATCGTGCCTGCGTTGAGCGTGATGTCATTTGCGATGGACTGAGCATTGAGGTCGAGCGTACCGCTATTCACTGTCACATCCCCTGCGCCGAATGCTAATGCATTACCTGCGACGACAGTCGCTCCCGTGATGGTCGTGTCACCAGCGTAGCTATTCGCTGCATTGAGGTTAAAGGTCTGGGAATCTGTGCCTGTGATCGCGAGACCGGTGGTCGAGCCAGCCTTCTGCGTGAGAGAGGCATTCACATTCACGGTGGTCGTCGCACTATCAGCTGTGAGCGTTACGCTTCCTGTTCCGCTGAGGCTGATATTATTGCGCATGGTGGTCTCACCTGTTCCTATCGCCTTGATGGTCGCGTCTGCGGCCACGTCAGCGACGAGTACGCCCGCCGCGGTGGCTGAGGCTTGGTTGCCCAGCTCAAGTGTCGCGTCACTGTTGACATTGATGGTGACTGCCCCAGCACTGTTGCCGTTATCAACTGCGTAGAGACCTTCGCGTAGGGTGAGCTTGCCGCCTTCATTGACCGTGATCGTGCCTGAGCCGTCGCGATTCGAAAGCCCCGATGCGATGTCCAGTGTGCCGTCCACCGTGATCGTAGACGTGGCTCCTGAATAGTGACCGAGCATGAAGGCGGGAAGTGTGCTTGCATCGCCAGATTCCGTTGTGCCTGTGACGACCAAGGTGGTATTCTCTCCGATGTTAAGGACAGAGGCGCGATTATTCGCACCATCTCCTCCCATATAGCCATCAATGATGTAAGTACCATCACCTGTGATGTCGACCGTACCAGTACCTAGGCGCATATACACATTGTCGGTGAAGGTAGATCCTTCTCCGATGACGATGTTGTAGCCGTGGTTTGTCGTGCGCTCGTAGAAGGTATACTCGCCACTGACGCCCTGTGTCGTCACCGTACGATTGGTGCCGATTTCTAGGGTGTGGTCTCCTGTGAAGAGCACCTTATTGAGACTCGTCGCGTCAGCGTCGATGCTGATCTTGAAGCCTTCTACGGAGAGTGTACCTGCATATTGGCTCAGATCGCCAGTGAGTCTCAGTGTGCCACCGTCTGTCTGCTTGATGGTGGTGGTGCTATCACCTGTGAGTGCTCCCGAGAGCTCTAAGACGCATCCTGAACCCCAGACGCGGGTGTAGGCTGTCGCGCCCGAGACGATGTCCACCGCCTGTGATAGGGTGACTGTCGCGCCCACTACAGGATCACCGACGAGGCCTGTGCCGTCATGGAGGATGATCTTGCTCGATCCACCCCAGACTGAGTACTCACCAGACAGTGTGCCAGAGAGTAATTCTACAGCACCCTTGAAGTCATTCGAGAGCTCGATGCGAGTCTTATCACCAGCTCCTAAAACGACGATACCTGTACCCGATATCGTGAGCGTCGAGTTGGCATCACCCTTCAGGTGGGTCAGATCGTAAGAATTGACCGAGCCTAAGGTGTCAGTGATCTCGTAGCTCGTGCCCGCGGCGAGTGTGACAGAGGCGAAGTCATTGATGTCAGCCAGTGAGCTGAGCATCTGACCGCCAGCTACGTTCAGATTCCCCGTGAAGTTATCCATCTGCAAGCTGCTACCTTCTGCCGAGAGGTAGAGGGACAGCGACGCTGTTTCGCCACCGCTAATCTTGTCAATGCTCACAAGGCCTGCTGCCTGAGCATTGAGAACGCTCAGGTGAGCGCTGCCATTCAGTGTAGCACTCTCGATGGGGGAGAGGCTGCTGACTTGCAAGAAGCTCGCGTCCTCCATCGTGACGAGGCTTGCCACGACATTACTGCCCGCGTGCAGCGAGGCACCTGCCTCGAGAGTCAGTTCACCGATACTCAGCACATAGTCTGTGCCAAAAGTAGTGATGCTAGCACTCTCTCCGAGCACAACCGTCGCACTGGAGACATCCGCATCCACGACTAAGCTATTCTCTGTGCCACTGGCGAAGGTGATGCTGTCGTTGTTCGCGAAGACACCGCCTTCATTGAAGTCTGTGCCCACTGCCAGCTGGAGCAAGCCCCCATGCCACGTGAGTGACTTACCCGAGAGGATGTAGCTGAGTACACCATTAGCGTAGCTGTAGTCACGCCCCGCGAGCGTGCCTTGGATCTTGGTAATGTCCAGTACACCACCAGTGAGCCAGTTTGTGGCATCAATGCTGCCGCCCTCAATGAGCGTGAGCGAGTAGGTGCCACTGCCATCATCCGTGAAGGCGAGCCCCGCGATGTTGAGCGTCATGTCGCTGCCGAGATTGACCGTGCCTGCGTTAGTGATGGCGGAGTCAAAGTTCCATAATCCGGAGAGGTCAAGCGTCGCGTCTGAGGAGACGGTAACATCGCCAGAGATGCCGTCCGTCAGTGTGAGGTTACTTTTCACCTGAAGTGAGCCTGCGAAGTTCGACATGCCTGAGAGGCTGCCGCCTTCGTAGGTGACAGCATTCGTGATGGCCTGCGCACCTACGTTCAAGCTGCCGCCATTCACCGTGATAGCACCCCTACCCGCTGCGGTAGCAGAGCCGAGGATGATGGTGGACTGGGTGACGTTCAGGCCAGAGGAGAAGCTATTGTTACCACTGAGGGTAAGCGATCCACTACCGATCACGTTTAAGCTACCTACAGAGCCGCTGGCATCGGAGATGTCGCCTGTGATGTTCAGGGCGACGCCATCCGCGCTGTCGGTCTGCATGGTGTCTATCGTCGTGACGATGGGGGTTTCAGCAGTGCCAGCTGTCCCGCCTGTGGCGTGTGCGCCCAGCTCGATCTTGTCGGCAAAGGTGACGCTGGCCTCGCTGCTGCTTACGGTAGCTGCACCGAGTTTCAGCGTGCCATTCGTCGCTGCGTCGAAGCTCGCGCCGTTCAGATTCAGACGACCGCCGAGGGCTGCGAGGCTGCTCGTCGTGTTAGCGAATTCGATGGAGCTGATATTCAGCGTGCCGCTCTCTAGCGTGTTCGCAGCTCCGTTGAGTCGCATGCCTGCGTTGAAGCTCACGCTGCCCTCTCCAGAGAAGGTGGCGTTCTCAGCGTCTGCCACCCTGCCGTTGAGCACCATGTGGCTGTCGGCATTCTGCGAGATAGCACCCATCATGATGATCTTGTCCGCAGCGTCGCCTGTGCCGAAGGTGAGCGTACCATTATAGTTCGTCACGCTGTTGATCTTGAGGTAGCCGTTTTCGTTCGTGGCGGCGTTTGCGTTGAAGGTGAGTGTACCACTACCTGTCATGTTATTGAAGGTGAATGCACCATTATAAGCATGCGAGATCGTGGTGTTACCAGACAGCGTGAGCGTGCCCAGCTGGATACCATTCGCGCCCGCGTCGAGGTCGGTGCTGTGCAGTCTCGAGTTCTCGAGGGTGATATCTGTGCCAGTGAAGTCGGCTGAGCCGTGGGTTATTTGCAGCAGCGCGCCTGACTTGACCGTGAAGGAGGCGGCGGAGAGGGTTTCTGTCGAGTATTGTCCTGTGCCAAAGGTCGTCGTGCCCGTGTTCACGATGATGTCGCCCTCGAACTCGACGTTGCCATGAAGTCTGACCGCACCATCGAGGGTGAGGGTATGACCCGCAGCACCCGTGACGAGTGCTGTCGTCGTGGTGCCTGAGGTGTTGGTGATTGCGGCATCGCCACCGATGTGGAGACGCTGCGCCATGGTCACGCCAGCGGAGCTCAGTGTGGCATTCTCACCGAGGGTGAGCACGTAGGTAGAGCCCAGATCGGAGGCGTTTGCTAGAGTGATCGTCGCGTTGTTCAGGCTGACTTCACCAGCATAGTCGGTGAGGTCGAGCACATTGGCGAGATTGTAGTTCGCGCCATCGTAGCCGTCCAGGCGCAGGGTCGAGCCTGCTACACCTGTGGCAGAGATCGCGCCTACGCTCAGGTCTAGATCAGCGACGCCGACGCGGAATTGTGAGTTATTACCCAGCTCAAGACCATTCATTCTGAGGCTATTGCCCGCGGTATTGATAGACAGGGATGAATTATCACTCACGGTGATGGCACCCACGATGGTGTCAGCCGAGAGGCTGGAGCTCGTGTGCTGGTCGAATATGACGCTGCTGCCATCACTGAAGCTGCTACCATTAAATGCGTCTGCTGTCTGCCAGTCCAAGGAGGCTGGCGCGCTGGGCGAGTCGCTACCGGTGAAGGCGAGTGAGGCGAGGATGCCGCTGAGTGTCAGCTTCCCTGCGTCATAGCTGATGGATGAGTCTGCGGAGAGACCATTCACACCGAGGATGCGATCCCAAGCGAGATTCGCGATATCCACGCTGCCTGTTCCTGTGATATTAGCAATATCGTAGACATAGGATCCCTCAGAGAGCTCGGCGGTGAGGGCGGAGATGTCGAGGATGGCCGAGCTGCCAAAGTTAAGCGTGCCTGCGATGTCGATGCTGCTGGTCAGATTCAGACGACCGTTGATCGTCAGTTCACCACCATCGGTGATGCTGAGCGTGTCACTACTAAATGAATGTGTCCCACCGAGGAGCAGGGTGCTGCCGTCGCCCACTTGAAGAGAACCTCCAGCAGCGAAGCTTACTTGATTAACCGTCGAGGTGACGCGGCCTTCTTCGTTACCCACGAGGATGGCGGTGCTGCCATCATTTATCTCTAGCGTATTGATATTCAGAGCAGAACTGATGGTGTAGGTCGCACCATCCGTGCCTGTGTTCGCCGTGCGGCTCGTCTTGTAGCCATCCGATGTATTGTTACCTGCATTAAGGCCGTTCAGACTGAGGGCGTTTGCATTAATAGCGCTATTCCCGATGCTCACGTCCCCCGTGTAGAAGTAGATGGCATCACGTGCCACAGTGTTCGCCGCGAGTCCACCTTCGACTGCCGTGCGGATACCAAACTCGATCGCACCCGTACCAGAAATATTTTCATACTCATCTGCTTCTATTACACCGTCAGGATCAAGCTGGACGCGATTCGTGAAGACGAAGTCCTTACCATTAAATCCTGTAGGGGTAGACATGATGAAGTCACCAGAGAAATCCCCGTGTGCTCCGTTGAAAACGTGGTTGTGATCAAAGAGTTTTTCTACTGAAACCTCGATATCTCCATCCCCGTAGGGTGAGGTATTTGTATCAGCCACACCATCACCATCAGTATCAGTCATAATCTTATAGTGACTGCCGTCCTTCAGATCGCCATTGACGACGACATGCTCTGATTCTGAGCCGGCAGTCTGTTTCCAATTTGCGATGTAGATGGTGGGGGCAGTCCAGCCGAAATTCCCACCGCCGAACCAGCCATAGGTGAAGTCGGTGATGACATAGTCATCGAAGGTACCTGTCTTAGGACCGATGCCACCAGGGGTACCTCCCGTAGGAGTAACTACAATACCCGCCTCTGCTTGCTCAGAGATAAGGGTATAGGTCACAAAGCCCGCAGTCATCGTCACGATGGGCAGACTCGTGGTAAAGCTCGCAGCCACGGCGTAGCTGGAGAGAAGTGCCGCGCGCAGCGACTTATTTATTTGTAATTTCATAATAAGCTAATAATTAATAAGTAAATAAACTCACAATATCACTCAATACTGTGCGTAGTCATGTGTACCCAAGAATGAGGCAACATTACCTATTCAGTATAGCATATGTATCACCCCCTAAGTCAAGCATATAGATGGGAAATTAGCATATAAAGCAGCTCTCGCCATGGCAAGAAGAAGATTAAAAAACAAAGCCCGAGCCACACCACGCGACTCGGGGACTGAAAAACGAGGACAAGAGACTCGGACTCAAACAGCTTACTTTTTCAAAGGAATGCTGAGCTTCACGCGCTTCGTCTCGTAAGGAGTGGGGTAGAACTCGATCTCAACGTATTTCATCTGAGCACGCTCCTCTCGGGTGAAATGGTAGCGATACATGCTCTGCTGAGCCAGCGAGAGCTTTATCTCCTTCTTCTCGGCATCGAGGAAGCGGTACGCGCGGATGATGGTCTGCTCACTTTCAGCCACGCTGAATATGAAGCTAGGCAGCGCATGCTCGGGTTCCAGCACGGGGACGATGTCATCACCATCATAGTCATTCTTCGGTGCTTCCTTGAGACTATAGGGCAGCTCCTCACCATTCACGGTGATACTAGCCTTACCTGAAGCGAGAGGGAAAGGTGTACTCGTCGCGGCTTGGGGAGAGCAGATCACGTCAAACTCAGCCTCTAGCGTGGAAGACACAGGAGCATCCTCATCGCTAGGTGTGAGCGTGACGTAGAGCTCCCCTGTACGAGGGTCGCGGTACTGGCCTATCGTATCATTAGAATGAAAGTAGCTTAATCTCCAGTCACCCAACACGCCGCGAGACTGCTTATCGGACACCGTCTTGGCCTTCAGAATACGCAGCTTAGCATCATCATAGCCGAGGCGGAGGAACGCGTAAGGATGCTTAATATCTTGGTAAGCTAGCAACTCACAGCTGAGAACAGGAGGCTCGGAACTCGCAGCAGACTTAGGCTTCACAGCGGGGACAATCTCAGGGAAAGGAATCCTCACATGCGAATAAGGACCGGGGTAATAGGTCACCTCCGCCTCGGTGATAGACGCGACTGCACTCTTGGAAAGATGGTAAAGAGTAGAAGTCGTTTCCTGACCGCTAAAGCAGCTAACGGGACTGATAGAGACCGCGTCCCCCGCAGCATCGAAAAACTTGATATCATGAAAGTTGAAGGCAGGCGGAGTGAAAAGCGAAACACCGTAATCAGAGCTATGTCGTCCCTCACCTGCGCCCTTCTTGTAAGTAAAGGAAAAGCCCTTGAGATCGACAGAAGCCTGAGACTCCTGCATAGGAAAGCGGGTAGTAGTGACAGGCTCAGGGCAGGTGGTCAGCTCTAGCGCCAATTGATCAGCATACGCATAATAAAAAGGCTCGAGAAAGAAATAATGGCTAGTAGAATGACAATTATCGAAGAGATAAATGACCCCAAAAGAATCGCCATCTTTGATGAGTTGACGTTCTACGAGAGATGAAGGAGCATCGGAGCTTAAATGAAAAAGCGTGACACGAGAGCCACCATCGCCGAGATGATCTAACTCAGCGATGGGCTTGAGGGAAAAGTTCTGGGAAAAGTTCTGAGAACAGGGCTCGGCTGCAAGAGAAGATGCGCAGAGGCAGAAGGAAGCGAGAAGGGCTTTGTGCATAAAATATGATATATATGATACTAAACACTAACACAAGAGCGAAGTAGAAGCAAGAGATATCATTGTCATAAACGGCGTCCTTGCAGGGAGCGTGGGGGGGCAAAGCCACCGCATCCAAGTCGTACTCACCGCGCGCGACGGCAGAGAAAAGCCTCACTACTAAATACACATCACACAAAGGTTGAGACTTGGGATTTATATACTTGCAATACATATATTATCGAAAGCGTAACGTGGGGATACCCAAAAAATAAAACTTATGAAAATATTACTTTCTTCATTACTAATAATTTCATCAGCTATAGCTGCTGGAAACTCACAACCGAATTACGAATATACAGTAAAGGGCATCTTGCAAAATTAGCAGCTTCGGATTTTGCATGCAGTTTGGATGAAAATTTATGGCGTTTGGGCGCGCATAGCGAGCTATGTAAGCCCAAAAAGCTGTAAATTCTCACCAAAATGCGGCAAAAGGCGTGCTGTTTTACTCATTTTCGAGATCATCATTCTTCTCGGACTAATTTCGCAAGGTGCCCTAAAGGGCATCTTGCGAAATTAGCAGCTTCGGATTTTGCATGCAGTTTGGATGATAATTTACGGCGTTTGGGCGCGCATAGCGAGCTATGTAAGCCCAAAAAGCTGTAAATTCTCGCCAAAATGCGGCAAAAGGCGTGCTGTTTCGCTCATTTTCGAGATCATCAGTCTGATCAGACTAATTTCGCAAGGTGCCCTAAAGAGTGGCATATCAACGTGGGTAGATGCTGACACTAATCCAACAGGCGGCACTGCTGGCGGGCAGTACCACGCCTTCACATTGAAGATAGATGCGGATTCGCTCGGAGCGACTGCTCCTGTCGGTACGAATGGCAGCTTGACCACTGTTGCAAACGCCGATGGTTCCGACATGACGCCCTATGAGGAATGGCAAGCGGACGATCTCTTTTCTAATGGTAAGCCTTACAGGCTTACGGAAATCACAATGATGGGGCGTTATAATAATGAAACCTCATTTAAGGTAGGTACCCATTTGACCGTAACTGATTCAAGCGGAACTTCTATCATAAGCGATGTCCTAACCACGACGAAGGTCACATGGCAGGATCCTTGGAGTCCATCTTTCTACTATACATCTTATGAAACGGGGGTCTTCACCTTCGGCGATGGTCTTGATCTAGTCCTTGGCGAAACCTACACCTTTACCTTCACCGATAGTAGCGGCACCGTTTTAGAACGCGCTTTACAGCCTCAGCTTCAGGTAACAGAGAACAGCGATTTAGGCTTTGTTAATGATTCGACTCGATGGAGTCCTATCATGGCAGCCTCGGTATATATTCCTGAGCCCTCTACTGCCACATTGAGCTTGGTTGCGCTTTCAGGCCTCCTTCTGCGCCGTCGTAGAAAGACAGCTTAAATTTTTATTCTCTAGCTAAACAATCAAGAGCGGTTTATCAATATAAGATAAACCGCTCTTTGCTCTTGTATTCCACGGCAGAGAAGCGTAACCCAGACCCGCAAGGGCTTCGCACCCTTGACTGGGCAGGTGGTCGGATCACCTGCTCCGCCTCTAAGATGGGTGCGGCAGATGTTTAGATATAGTGCTACCCAGTTACAGCAATGCCCCGAGCGCAGCGCGTTCGGGGCATTCGTCTATAGTTATCTGTGCGGGTCTCTTACTTCAGTGCGTCGTACGCGCCCTTGAAGAAGTAGTATCCCCAGCCCCAGTCTGCGTCTCCACTCCAGTCTGGATCGTAGTGGTGCATGGGCTTCAGGAAGCGTTCTGGATGGGGCATGAGTCCCATCGCGCGGCCTGTCGGATCTTGCAGTGCTGCGATGCGCTGCTCAGATCCATTGTGGTTGTCCGCGTATAGGAGCGCGACACAGCCACTAGCAAGGTACTTTTCTGCGTCTCCAGGCTCGCAGACGAGGCGGCCTTCAGCATGGGCTGAGGGGAGTTCGAAGTTCTCTGGCAGGAGGCTGGTGTAGGGGCTGTTCGGCGCGACTTTCACGAGTTTGTCCCACATGCATTCGAAGCGTTCGCTCTTGTTCCAGATGAGGGAGGCTTTCGGCAGGATGCCGAGTTTTGTGAGGATTTGGAAGCCGTTACAAATGCCAAAGAGGAAGCCGCCTTTGTCAAAGTGCTTGACGAGCGCGTCTCCGAGGAAGCGTTCGGTTTCCAGCTGCGCGAGGCGACCACTCATGACGTAGTCTCCATAGGAGAATCCACCTGAGAATACGACGATTTGCGCTTTTTCCACCATGGCGGCGGTGGCTGTGGCGATGGGCTGTACTTGTGTGGAGAAGCCTGCGACGTTCAAGGAGCGTGCGGTTTCTACGTCACAGTTCGTGCCAGGGTATTTTAATAGAAGTGCGTGAGGCATTTTCTTGTGTCTTTCTGTCGTTAAGGGGGTGGGTTAATAGTAGGGGGTGAGTCCGCTCTTCCAGATGTGCTTGAGCTCGGTGAGGCTGGCTTCTAGGACGGCTTTTCCGGCACTGCTCAGTGTGAGGGTGTCGCCTTCGACGACTTCGCCGATGCGTGCGCAGGGGTAGCCTGCCATGGCGGCTTCGAATTCGCCAGCCATGCTTTCGTCTACTTCGACGAGCATGCGGCCGGTACTTTCGGAGAAGCAGGGGACGGCGAGATTCTGCCAGCTGCCTTCGGTGGGGATCTGGTCGAGGTCGAGGCGGAGAGCGCCCTTTCCTGAGAAGGCCATTTCTGCCGCAGCGACGGCGAGTCCGCCTTCGCTGATGTCATGTGCGGAGAGGACGAGTCCTGTGGTGAGTGCCTTGTAGTAGGCCTTGTACAGGGCGAAGTTCTTCACGCAGTCTGTCTGGGGTACTTTGCAGTCTTTTAGTCCTTTGATACGTCCATAGACGGAGGCTCCCATTTCGTCTTCGGTGTTTCCGATGAGGAAGAGCTGGCTACCTACCTGGCGTAGGGAGCTGCCACGGACGTGGTCGGCACTTTCGATGACTCCGAAGCCGGAGCAGAGGAAGGTGACGGGGATGTTCACAGGTCCTTCTTCTGTGTCGAAGTAGTTGTAGAAGCTGTCCTTACCTGAGACATAGGGGGCTTCGAAGGCGAGTGCTGCGTCGCGGATGGCTTTTGTACATTCGACGAGTTTTCCGAGCTCGCTTGGTGTCTCGGGGTTACCCATGCAGAAGTTGTCAAGGAGAGCGATCTTGTCTGGGTTTGTGCCTGCGAGGATGAGCTGGCGTACAGTTTCATCCACTGAGCCTGTGCCCATGGCGTAGGGGTCTGTCTTCCCCCACTCTGGGAGGATGGAGAGGGCGAGTCCCATGAGTTTCTCGCTGCCGTCGATGTCGATGACGGAGGCGTCTTGTGGGGCATCACCGCTCGCGCCTGCGAGTGGCTTGAGGATGGTGTTCCCCTGCACTTCGTGGTCGTATTCGCGGATGATGGGTTCGCGCGAGACGATGGCGAAGTCGGCGAAGACTTCTTTCAGGTCAGCGGCGAGCTGGCTGTCGTCGAGCGTGACTCCTGTGAGGGAGGCTGGGCTGGTGAAGGTGGAGCTGAGGTACTTCGTGGGCGCTTCGTGGAGCTTGCTGTTGTCGAGTTCGCAGACGAGTTCTCCGTCATGCCAGACGCGCAGGATGCCAGAGTCGTTTGATTCACCGAGTATGGTCATTTCCGTCTGGAAGGTGTCGGCGAGCTTCTGGAGCTCAGCGGTGTTCTCTGGCTTGACGGCGAGTACCATGCGTTCCTGTGATTCGGAGAGGAAGATCTGCCATGAGTCCATGTTTTCTTCCTTGAGGGGGGCGCGCTCGAGGTAGAGGTTACCACCTGTTTCGGAGAGCATTTCACCTGCGGCGGAGGAGAAGCCACCTGCCCCACAGTCGGTGATGAATTCGATGAGCCCACGCTCGCGTGCTTCGAGGATGACGTCGAGGCACTTCTTTTCTTCGATGGGGTTACCGATCTGGACGGCTTGCTGGTCTTCGACGTGGGAGTCTTCGCCCATGCCTGCGGAGGAGAAGGTCGCGCCGTGGAGGCCGTCCTTGCCTGTGCGTCCACCGATGACGACGATGGCGAGCCCTGGGCTCATTTCCTTGTCGATGTCCTTGCGCGGGATGACACCTGCTGTGCCGCAGTAGACGAGTGGGTTGTAGATGTAGGTGGGGTCGAACTGGATCGCGCCACTTGTCGTGGGGATGCCCATGCGGTTGCCGTAGTCACGTACGCCATGGACGACTCCGCGCATGATGCCGAGTGGGTGGATGACGTTGTTCCCCTTGATGGTGGTTTCTGGGGTGTCTGGTGCGCCGAAGCAGAAGACATCGAGGTTTGCGATGGGCTTCGCGCCCTTACCTGCGCCGAGGATGTCGCGGATGACACCACCCATGCCTGTGTTCGCCCCTGCATAGGGCTCTATAGCACTAGGGTGGTTATGCGTCTCGGCCTTCAGGCAGATGGAGAGTTCGTCGTCGAGGGTGATGAAGCCCGCATTATCGACGAAGCAGCTGAGGACGAAGCCGGGCTTCTGCTCCATGATCTGGCGTGTAGGTGACTTGATGTAGGTCTTATAAATGCTGTTGACGGTCTCTTCCTTGCCGTCGATGACGTGGGTGATGGTAGCTCCGAAGATGCGGTGCTTGCAGTGCTCAGACCAGGTCTGGGCGATGACTTCGAGCTCGACATCGGTGGGATCACGCTCGATGTCACAGAAGATCTTCTGCACGCAGAGCATGTCTTCGGTGGAGAGCGAGAGCTTCATGTTCTTGCTCAGGTTGGTGAGCTCATCGGCGGTCAGTTCGCGGATGGGGATATGACGGTATATGGCCATGGTTGTGTAGAGGTGAAAAAAGTGGTAAAAGGGGGGGGCGATTATGCGATGGTCCAGGTGTGGACTGCGGGGTTGCAGATATTGCGTGCGAACTTCGCGCTGAGCATCTCGGCATCGTCGACTGCGGCTTCGCCGAAGATGTAGACCTTCTGCGCGATGCTGAGTTTCTCTATGGAGAAGGCGAGGCCTGTACGGCCGCGGTAGTTCGTGAGGATGGCTTCCTTTTCGAGGTCAAGCGCGCCTGCCTTGATGCCGTAGCTGATGCTGAAGAGTTCGCCTGTGAGGGCGGCTTCTCCGTTTTCTTCTACTTGCTGGGATATCTCATCGACGAGTACGCTGTGGAGGTAGCTGCGAGCAGCGGCTTCGTCGCCTTCGACTTCTACGGTGTAGAGGCGCGAGTGGCGGGAGGTCAGCTGGTGGCTGCTCAGGGGGGTGTAGAGCAGCTTGTTCGCATCTTCGGGGGCTTGGAAGCGGCTGAGGACTTCTAATGTGATCGTTGCCATAAATGTGTATCTAAGCTAGAACAGTGGGGTGAAAAAACCACCTTCTTCGTATGGTGTAACGCAGAAGGTGGTAGGGAAATTTTAATGCTAAAATTTGCGCGATGCCGAGACTTACTTGTTCAGGCGGTTAAGCACTTCTTCGTAAGCTTCCATGAAATCGCCCATATCCTGACGGAAGCGGTCCTTGTCCATCTTCTTGCCAGTTTCGACATCCCAGAGACGGCAGGTATCAGGGGATACT
This sequence comes from uncultured Akkermansia sp., assembly GCA_964370425.1. GTDB lineage: Bacteria > Verrucomicrobiota > Verrucomicrobiia > Verrucomicrobiales > Akkermansiaceae > Akkermansia. The sequence continues at coordinate 69,097 of CAYJJD010000001.1, forward strand.
TCGTCGGCGAGGATGATGACGCTAGGATCACTAGCGAGGCGGCCGAACTCGATCTTGAAGTCGACGAGGCGGAGGTTCGCCTTCAGGAAGAACTCGATCATCACTTCATTGATGATAAGTGCCATCTTCTTGAGGTAGGCGCATTCTTCTTCGGTAGCGGCGCCGAGTTCGCGAGCGTAGTCATCATTGATGAATGGATCACCAAGTGAGTCATCCTTATAAGAGAACTCGACGATAGGCTGCTTGAATGCTGTGCCCTCTTCGACACCCATGCGCTTGGAGAATGAACCCGCAGCGATGTTACGCACGATCACTTCGAGAGGAAGGATGGAAACACGCTTCACGAGGAGGTTAATCTCATCGACATCAGCGACGAGGTGAGTAGGCACTCCCTTTTCTTCAAACATGCGGTAGATGATGAGTGTGATTGCCTTATTGAAGCGACCCTTGTTTTCAAAGTCTTCTTTTTTCAGAGCATTGAATGCGGTGGCGGAGTCTTTATACTCCATGCGCAATACATTGGGATCTTCTGTGGTGAACAGTCTCTTTGCCTTTCCTTCGTAAATGGGTTCCATGATCTCGTGTCGGGGGGGTGGTTTTACCCCCTAGGGGAATTATAGAGAGGCTGACGATTTTGTCAATAGTATTAAATTTTTCAGGGAATAAAATGACAGGATGGCGCGTGGTTGATTTCTTTACAAGATATGCTATAATCGGTCTAGAAATGACAAAAGAAGAGCTCAAGGAAAAGTGGCGATCCAGCCCGCACTGCCCTGGTGTCTACCTCATGAAGGGAGAAGGCGGTCACGTCATCTACGTCGGCAAGGCTAAGAATCTGAAACGCCGCCTTGCGAACTACTTCTCCCCCTCCCGCGCCACGCTCAGTGATCACAAGACGCGCGCACTCATCGGTGCGATACGCGACTTCGACTACTACGAGCTGCGCAACGACTCGGAGGCGATGATTCTCGAACAGAAGCTTATCAAGGACTACCGCCCGCACTACAATGTGCAGATGCGCGATGACAAGCGATACTTCCTCCTACGCGCGTCGCGTCAGGATGCCCTACCCCGCTTCAGCCTCGTGCGCTTGAAGAAGGAGGACGGCGCACGCTACATTGGACCCTTCGTCCACAGCAACGCGCTGAAAGAAACCGTCGAATGGCTCAATCACCGCTTCCAGCTCCGCAGCTGCACTGCCCGTCACCCTGGGGAGAAGGAGTACCGCCACTGCCACGACGATCTCATCCGCCACTGCTCCGCCCCCTGCGTCGGTCGCATCAGCGAAGAAGACTACCGCGCGCGATTCGACGCAGCACTCGGTCTCCTCGAAGGCACACGCGGGCGCAAGGAGCACCTAGACGCACTCACCGCCGAGATGGAGGCAGCGTCTGAGGCACTGGAGTTCGAGCATGCGGCGCGCCTGCGCGACATCCGCGAGAATATCATCAAGACTCTAGAGCCCGCGCGCCGCTTCACGCGCAAGACAGGTGACCTCCCTGGTACGGTACGCCCCGACGACGACCTCGCCGAGCTCGGTCGCGCGCTGGGCATAGAGCCGCCCAGCATCATGGAGTGCTTCGATATCTCTAACTTATCGGATAACCACATCGTCGCGTCTATGGTACGCTTCACCCATGGACGACCTGAGAACAAGTCCTATCGACGCTACCGCATACGCGGCGTGGACGGCCAGAACGACTTCGCCTCCATGCTCGAAGTCATCAGACGACGCTACACGCGCATTCTAAAAGAGAGCTCACGTCAGCATGAAAAACCCGCTGAGCTCGACTCCTACAGCTGGCTCAAGCAGCTCAGCGCAGAGGGAAGCGCGCCCATCACCGTCCCTGACCTCGTCGTCGTCGACGGCGGTAAAGGGCAGCTCGGCATCGCGCGTGAGGTTCTGCTGGAAGTAGGACTCGGCGGCATGCCACTCATCGGACTGGCGAAGCGACATGAGGAAGTATTCTTACCCGATAGCAGTGATCCTATTATCCTCGCAAAAAACTCAGGCGCGCTAAAGCTCCTCCAGCGGCTGCGTGACGAAGCTCACCGCTTTGCGAATAATTACAACGAACTGCTCGTGCGCAAGCGCGTGAAAGAAAGCCTGCTTGATGCCTACCCCAGCATGACGACGAAGAGAAAAGAGCTTCTACTAAAAACCTACCGCAGCGTAAAAAACCTTCGCACCCGCAGCGCGGAAGACCTCGAAAGCCTCCCCGGCATCTCAAAACGCTGGGCGCAGAACTTCATCGCATGGCTACGCGAGCAGTAGACATAGAGAGAAGCTGTCCTATCGACGCATACGGCACAGCCCCATGGTGACCCTGAGGCACGCTTCGCGCCTTCCACGGCAGAAGGCTGAGAGGGTGCAGACACGATGCCGTGACTTCGAGGCGGGCATGTGCGATTTTCGTGAGCTCACTGACGCTGCTGCGCTCGGCGAGCACGGATTTGGTGCGGGTGCTAGCCCCCTCACCCCCAGCGGGACGCCGCCGGTCCACACCCTGCCAGAGGAGCTGAGCCCCTCTGGACTCCCGCTCTAGGTGTCGGCGTTTTGTGTCAGCAAAGGGCTAGCTTTAATGTATCCTCGCTTCTGCACACTTCAAGCGATTTATACCCGCAGAAATGCTCAAGCCTCGTGTGAGACTTGAGCATTTTTTGAACCTTGTACTATGTAAGTTTAAATCTTACAGATTAAGCCCATCGGCTGGGAAGAGGTCAGGACCTGCTCCACCTGCTGAAGGTGCATTGCTACCTTCTGTCTGACGGATGGATGTGCCAGATGGGTTGATCGTCTCAGCTGTGACGAATACCACGAGGTTCTTGCGCACGTGAGATTCAGCTGTGCTGGTGAACAGTGTGCCGACGAGTGGAAGGTCTCCAAGGATGGGGACACGGTCTTCAACCTTCTGCACCTGATCTTCGATCAGTCCACCGAGTGCGATCGTGTGACCGTCAGCAATCGTGGGGTTAGTGTTGATGTAGCGACGGCTGAAGATAGGCATGTCGATACGGTTTTCTGTGACGAGTACGTTCTGGATTTCAGTATCATTTGTGACAGCGGAAGTAATAGGCGAGCCGTAGTTGATGAATCCATCGAACTCAACAACGCGGATGTCGAAGCGTTCGAACTGGATGACGCCAGGGTCAAGCTCAGCTTTTTCTATCTTGAATCGGAAGGTGATACCTACGTCTTCAACATTCCAGTCATCAGGTGTACTAGGAGTTGCGATAGGGACAGAGGAGCCGCTATTGTAGTTACCGCCGCCACCGTCCTGAAGCTCAGGAGGACTGTAGGAGACGGGATAATAGAATCGGCGAATGATTTCGATCTTCGCAGCACTATCATCGCCTTGCGGTTCAGTGGATTGCTCATGTGGCTCAGGGGTATAGGCCATATCACCATGGCGTGCTACAAGTGTAGGAGCGGACATAATGTCTACGCCCTTCTTCTGAGAGAGACCGCGCATGATCATCTGGAAGGAGCCAGAGTCGAAGATACCTGTCAGCGACATAATACCTGGAGCTGCAGTGCCCGAGCTAGCACCGTGTGTGGAGCCTACTTCGAGGAGGTTGTTGAGCATGTTCCCAGTGGTCGCACCTGTACCAGAGCGGAGTCCGCCTGTAACGAGACCCTGCGTGATGGTGTCTGTGCCTGTACCACCAGTTGAGGTGACTGGCCAGCCATTGTTACCGCTGTAGTTATTAGCGAATGCGCTACCACCAGTGGTGACGAAGTCGTTGTAGGTACGGTTCGGGGCGGAGTTCGTTCCGTTCACACCACCGAGATACATGTCACCAGACTCTGAGACGGAGAATGGGTTAACGACCCAGTCGAAGCCGATTTCTTCTTCGTTTGTCTGTGCGATTTCGACGAACTTAGCTTGCACCTTGTACATCTTGTTCTCATTGCTCTGTCTGTAAGAGAATACAGCTTCAGCGATGTCTGCTAGTTTGTCTGGAGTATGTGTTACCGTTAGGATACCCGTAGACTTCGAGTAGCTAGCACTCGTACCATAGGCGCTAAAATCAATATTGTACTCACTATCCAGCTCGCGCTGTGCATCAATTCTTTTGGGTGAGCCTCCACCTTCTGATGTGAAGTCATCATCATCCATGCTTTCTTCTCCGTCACCGCCAGAGAAGAAGTTAGCACCTACTTGGAAGCGGCGTGTATCAAGAGCTTGGTTTGTGCCCTTTTGGTTCACGATTACGGAATCGCCCTCTACACGGTATGTGCAGTTTGTCTGAGAGCAGATGCGATCGAGCAGTGTGCGTCCTGTGACACCCGAGAGCTTGATCATGCGGATGCGTGGCTCTACGACCGTCTGAGCGACTGGCGCAGGAGCAGGTGCTTCTGCTTCACCTTCTTCTTCATCTTCGTAGTAATCTTCATCATCAGAGGATTCCACTGGAGCAGCGGCTACTGGGATATTGATGGGAGGCTCGTAGATGAAGTTCAGCTTGAAGCCTTGCCTGCGCACTTCTGCGCGGAGCATTTCGAGGGCTTCGTCAAGAGGGGTGTCGTCGAAGACAACCTGAGAAATCTGGAGTGCATCGAGAACTTCGTTACTGCGGATATCAGCTTCAGAAAGTGTGTTTGTGTTCTGTGTGACTGCGAAGGAAACTTCAGGCGCAGCCTCTGCGGAGCGCATTTCCCATGTCTGGTCTACGTCTGCAAGAGCCTTTGTGCGGTATGTATCATAAGCGACACGGTAGTACTGAGAGCGACGCTCGTTTACTGTAGCTTGTCCACGGCGAGCGGCAGCGTTGTAAGGGTCTATCTCGATGACCTGTGCAAATGTCTTGTTCGCTTCGTCGTACTGTGCGAGTTCGTAGTAGGAATAGGCCAGTGTGAGGAGGCGGTTCACTTCCTCGATGTTCTTCACGTGCTCAGGAGTGAGGGCAGGATTGTTACGAATCGGATCGTTCAGACGCTCAAGTTCAAGCTTCGCACGCTTGTTATCAGGCTGGCGACCGAGTACGTCGAGCAGAAGCTGCTCGGCATCATCATAGCGACCAGCCTTAGCGTTTTCCATCGCTACTGCTATGGATGCATCGCTGATGCTGTCGATGATGAATTGCTGCTGCTTCGCTGTAGCGGGAGCTTTAGGGATGGTATCCCAAGCTTCACGATACTGCTCGAGAGCGGCAGCGTATCGTCCGTCACGGTAGGACTGACGACCTTCTTCAAGAATGCGCAATGCTTCGCGAGCTTGTTCTTGGCGGCGGGCGGATTCGCGAGGTACTACTCCTGTCTGATGTGAACTAGCTGCGTTCACGTATTCAGCTGAGTGAGCCTGTACAACGGGCGTAGCGACTGCTATGGCGAGCAGCGCTGCGATCTTCTTCGATGAAATGAGAGGTACGCGGTTCATGGTAATGTTATATTTATGACATGATTGTCGTGTTTTGTAAAGCCTACAATTCACTAAATTGTGTTTTTTCTCGTTTTATTGGGAATTATCTTCTAGTTTTGGGATGTTGATCGGCGTTTGACCGCCTTCTGGGAGGATGTTTACGGCACCATTGGAATCTATACTTTGGATCGTATACTTGATATCCTTGTGCCCTGGGATGGTGAAGGCGTTTGCCATATCTACATTGAGCACAGCCTCAGGTGTACCGAGTACGGAGCCTGCTGTGATGTTAAAGGTGACGACCTTGTCCTGAACGTGGCGACCCTTGCGCTCGTTCATAGGTGCATCATCGTTTGCGCGTGGCTTGCCTGCACGGACGTACATATCGGGTGTGCCTTCTGGTTTCTTCGTGTCGCGGATGCAAGCAACGAACTCCTCGGCTTCCCCGGTAGGTCCGGTGAATGGTTTCTTCTCGAAGCCGACGAGGATGAAGCGTGCAGGCTCGCTTTCATTAATCCCGAAGGTGTCAGATGGCTTGATATCCTTCTCTATGATAGCATTGCTATCCGATGCGCGGCGGTAGACGCGAAGCTTGATCATCTCGGGTGCTGTTTCCTCATAGGTGAGGCTCAGCGGGAATGTGATGTACGCATTCGACACTGCTACCTTAGATACGAGTAGCTTAGGGCTATCAGTCTCGCCGATGAGAGCGGGGTAGGATGTCTTGTCAGCGGGCTTTGTCTGATTCATGTACTCTTCGTAGTTCGTGAATCCGTCTCCATCTGAGTCCATGATGAGCGCATTCGCGCTGGCGAAAGCATCGGAGATGCCAGACTTGACGAACCAGATATTTGGTATGTCTCCGTGTACCTTAGGTGCGCTCGGGTCGAGGATGTCGATGACGGTGTTTTTCTTCTGGCTCTGGATGCCTACTTCCCATAGCTGAGGGGAGAAGAAGAAGAAGGATGGGCGAGCTTTGCCATCTGCGTCCTTTTCGGGTGCTGGGAGGTCGACAAGCTTGCGGTCTTTTTCGATGTAGGCTTGTATGTCACTCGTGAATGTGTTGAGCTCTTTGAGGGTGACATCACTGCGGTTGATGCTGGTGTCGACAGGGCTCGCATCCTGTGAGTACATGAGGTACGCGCCTGCTGAGGCACTCAAGACACCGAGGATGGTGCCTATGGTGAGAGCTTTAGCGGCGGGGTTGGGTTGGTCTGCCATAAAATTGTATAGGTATGAATGGATTTAACTTATTTCTTGTTGAAGTAGAGTACCTCAAGATTCAGGTGGACACGCACAGTTTCGTTGTCCAGCCCTGTCATAGGACGTGCGATGCTGCTTTCGTCTTCCAGCGGCGCGTCTCCGACTGGGGCGTTGGGATCTTCAACGGGGAGATCACCATCGCTGACTACTGGTTCCTTATACTCTGAGATGGAGGGGAGTGCTATGTCAGACTCCACGCCTATACCTGTGATAAGGTAGAAGAATGTCTTGTCCTCCACGAGGCTGTTGAGCACCTGCGGGAGAGTGCCACGCTTCGCGGTGAAGGATACTTCGATGTTCAGCGGGAAGTAATCTGGAGCTCTGCGTGCAGCTGTGTCAGCCTCTTCTGGAAGAGGCCCACAGTAGATCTTATCCACGGCTACTGCCTCGGCGTTGATGATTGTGCCTGCAATATTCTTCACTGCACCGAGCATGAAGGCGCGATAGGGTACCTTAGTCGCGATTGCTGCTCTGTTTTTGAAATCCGTCATGCCGAGGTCGATAGCCCCAGGCCCGAGCTTAACTTTTTTAGCTGCTGCGTCCTTCTTGATGTCTGCGATGCTTGTGTTCACGGCATTTTGGAAGTCGACAGGTGTGTTAATCCCTTGAATTTGTGCCTTTGTGGCGCTAGCATAGCGAGCCATGGATGCGCTGAGCTCCTTGTTAAGCGTGAGTGCTTTTTCCTGAGCCTTGCGGAGCATGTTTAAGCTAGCTGTCGTGGGGGGGAATTCGGAAGCGTTATAGTTCTCAAACTCAGCACGTATGTTAGCGAGCTGCTTGCTACTCTCGTCGGCTGCGGCGTATGAGGTGTAGCCCTGATACATGATGCCGGCGAAAGCGAGACCAAAGACGGCAGCCACGATGGCTACTCTTTTGTTTTCACTGATGTTCATAGATGAAAAAAGTTATGGATGATTCGTTGGATGGTTTATTTCTGGCTGAGTTCGGGGATGCTGATAGGCTCCTTGAGAGGCATAATCATCATGAACTTTTCTACGTAATCAAGCTGTAGCTCCTTCTTCATGTCCTTTGAGTTGATGAATCGGAAGTACTTGTTAAGGTTTGCTTGAACCTGCTTTGCTTCGAATGAGAAGAGTGATTCCTTTGTGCGGTCATCGAAGTGATCGTTGACGAGATTTCTGACGCGATCCTGATGCGCGACGCTTGTGTCGCCTGGCGTCTTCGTCACATAGCCACTCACGTAGATGGCGGTCACCTGTGGGGCTTTGTTTCGATTGCGTGAGTCGTGAGCCTCGGGCGCATTGTTGATCGAGGAGCTCGACTGGGCGTTGCGACTGCGCTTCATGTCAATGAGGCGTGTGCCTGGTACGTCAAAGGTGGGCCCTGTGAGGTCGACTTGATTTTCATCCACGGCGTAGTTGATGAGTGGGGAGAATTCTGTGATCCAGAACTTCACCGATGGGCTCTTATCCATGATCTGCTTGAGTACGTCGATGTAGGCGGTGCGTCCCTGCTCCAGTTCGTAGAACTCTTCGAGCTCGCGCTTGATCTGATCATAATTCCCTACGACATTATCGAGGCGGTTCGCCACACTGGAGACGCTGTCATAGCTGCGCTGTGCGACACTGAGTTTTGCTTCGACATCGCTCTTCATGCTCGCGGCTGTCCATGCGAAGAAGGCAGCACCCGCGAGGGCGATAGCTCCTGCACCGATGAACTTCGGCAGCAGTGCGCTTTCTTCGCGCTGCTTGCGAATGACGGTGGGGACGAGGTCGATGTGGAACTCGCCAGCACGCGCACCTGTCACAGCGGCACCTGCGATAGAGCCGAGGCAGAGGGCATCTTGCTCCAGCGCTGCTTCATCCACTTGCTTGCCTATGGCGAACGCGGCAATGGGGTTGAAGTATTCGACTGGGAGGCTGAGATTTTCCTGAAGGAACTCCAGAGTGAAGGGGAGGCGTGAGCCACCACCGCAGATGAGCACCTTCGTCGGAGCACCACCCTTACGCTGGGCGCGGTAGTGATTAATCGTGCGCTGCACTTCTGTGCTGACGCGCGTCATGGCGGTGCGGATGATAGTCGCGAGCGCGGCTTGCTGCTCACCCATGCTATCCGTGTGACCATTCCCCATGGAGATGAGACCCTGCGATACCTTGAGCTCTTCTGCTTCGCGGTAGCCTATCTTCATCTCACGTGAGATCGCGCTCGTGATGAAGCCACCAGAGGCGGTGACGGAGCGCGTGAAGAAGTTTCCAGCCTCAGAGAAGATGATATCTGTCGTCTTCGCACCGATGTCGAGAATCATCGTGCACTCGGTCTCATCGGGGTAGCTGGCGCGGTAGACATTATACAGCGATGTGACGGAGCAGTCAGCACCTTCTGGGCGTAGACCGCTACTGCGCACCTGATCGTGGAGCTCGTCGAGGACTTCCTTTTTAATGGCGACGAGGAGAACTTCGCGTTCACCTTCTTCTGTCGTACCCAGAAGCTGATAAGAATAGACGATCTCATCAAGGGGGAATGGGATATGCTGCTGCGCCTCATAGCCGACTAATTCGTCGACACTGTCGGAGTCGAGGACGAGGAGCTTCATGAAACGCATGAACACCTGCTGTCCAGAGACGACGCTGCGTACCTCACTGCCTTTCACCTTCAGCTCTGCCACCATTTCTGAGACAGCGCTACTTACATAATCAATCCGCATTCCTTCTTCGACAGGATCGAGAACGATGTCACGGCGGGCGTAGCGAGAGAGTGCGAAGCCGTTCTTACCACTCGGTGTAAACACACCCAATGTGACGCTCTGAGCTCCTATCTCAAGGGCGACGGTAGTCTTATATTCAGCCATATTTTTAATAGGTCATTAGTATTTGGAAAATTGAAAAAATGCGCGACGTGGCTCTTATTCAGAGTCAGCATCAGAGCCTGTGCTGTCAGCACCAGCGGCAGATGCACCATACATCGGGTCTACTGCAGGGAATAAGGACGCGTAACTAGCGGCGAAAGGCGTCTCGTTAATCGAGTGCAGTACAGCATCGTTTGTCTTGTAACGTGGATTACTCCACCACTTACCTTCAACGCGACCGCCAGCGAAGGTGTAGCTACGCTCGCTTCCAGCCTTCAGACAGTTCTCATCTTCGAACTTGACTTCGTACGCGATAGCCTCGATCTCTTTACTGAGATTCCCCTTATCCGAGCCCTTCTTAGAGCCTGCGATCTTGAAGGCGTTTGCAGGGGAGATGAACGCGCCTACATAGATCTTGTCAGACTTGCCCATCTTTGCCTCTGGGTCGAGTGGGATGTCCACATACTTGATAGTCTTTGAGAGCTTTACCTGATGCTCATCGTTTCCTTGCTTCTTGAAAAGGACGTGGATGGTGACGCTTAACTCAGAGACGAATGCTGGGATCTTTCCACCCTTTGCCTTACCGTATACGGTAATAGGGAAGGCAAAGTACTGCCACCTGTCATTGAACTTACGCTTTTCGGATTTTACACCGAGAGCGGAGAATGTGGAAGTTCCGGGATTGGATAATTTATAGACTTCCAGCTTGGTGAGTTTTTCTAGTTCTACTTCTGCATTAGTAGCGTAAGCTACATCCTGTGCGGAGGCGGATGTTCCCAAGATGGCGAAAATGGCGAGAGATTTTATGAGACTATTCATGATAAAAGGAGTCGAATTCTTATCATTTATACACGATACCCCCCCTGCTTGGCGAGAAAAACTTGCTCAAAAGTGTATTTTTTTTGATTTTCAAGCCTGGGAGGCGACGTATAGAAAGAAAAATTGGGATCAGGTCAGAAATTTTTGCTCCCTATGCGCCCGCCATTATGCTAGACTGCCAGCCATCTATGATATACCTCGCGACATACACTCACCATCTTGACCCTGTCATCCTTGAATTGCCCGGTACTCCACTGGCACTGCGCTGGTACGGACTCGCTTACGTCGCTGGCTTCTTCATCGGCTTTCTTGTGCTACGCATGCTCTCGAGACGATCACTCTACTGCATGCCTGAGAAAAAACTCAGCGACTTCATCACAGGCATAGCGGTCTTTGGCGTGCTGCTCGGCGGCCGCCTCGGGGAGTTTTTCTTCTATTGGCTGCCGCGTGAGGGCTTTTCTGGACTGGCGGCTGATCCCCTGTGGGTGCTGCGCGTCTGGGAAGGAGGCATGGCCTCGCATGGCGGGATACTTGGCGTGATCTGCGTCTGCCTATACTACGCAAAACGCTATAAGCTGCCCTTTGTCCCCATGCTGGATGGTCTCGCTATCGTCGCCCCCATCGGCCTGTGCTTTGGGCGACTGGCGAACTTTATCAATGGGGAACTCTACGGACGCGTCGCCAGTGCGAGTAATGGCATCGCGATGAAGTTCCCACTGGAGATACGTGAGCTCCTCGCGACGAATCCCGCCAAGTGGATGCAGATGCAGCTCGCCGCCGTGCAGGCTAGCCCCGTCTCCCCTCCAGACCATGTGCGCAGCTACGGCGCATTTAACGACTGGATCATCATGATGAGCCGCGAGCACGAGTCCGTGCGTATCGCTATCTCAGAATACCTCACTCCGCGCTACCCCTCCCAGCTCTTTGAGTCCTTCTTCGAAGGCTTCATCATCTTCGTCGTGCTCATCACGCTACGCCTCACGTGGAAAAAAGCCCCAGCGGGCATTTTCTGCGCGATATTCGGCTTCATGTACGCCGCAGGGCGCATCTTCTGCGAATACTACCGTGAGCCCGAAGACGCGCTGTGGATGAACTTCACACGCGGTCAGTACCTCTCCTTTGGGGTCATCTTAGCAGCAGTACCCTTCCTCGTCTACGCGCTGCGCACACGAAAAAAACAAGCTCTGAACTAAAAGCCCCCATCTTTACGCTTGAAAAAACCTCCTTACACGCTATCATAAAGACATGACCGATATTCATCCCACCGCCGTCATAGCCCCCAGTGCCTCGATCGCAGACAATGTGAAAATAGGTCCCTATTGTGTCATAGGTGCGCATGTGGAACTCGGCGAGGGCTGCATCCTGCACAGTCATGTCGTGCTCGAAGGACCCGCTAAGTTTGGGAAAGGAAATGAGTTTTACCCCTTCAGCGCGATAGGGCTCAGAACCCAAGACCTGAAGTACAAAGGCGAACCCACCTTCCTAGAAGTAGGAGACTATAACGTCTTCCGCGAGAACGCGAATATTAATCGCTCCACCACCCCTGAGACAAAAACCGTCATCGGAAGCCATAATAATTTCCTCATCAATTCCCACTGCGGACACGAATGCCAAGTCGGCGACCACTGCATCCTTAGTGGCTACGCCGCCCTCGCAGGACACTGCGTACTCGGCGACCACGCCATCATCTCAGGCTGCTCCGCCGTACACCAGTTCTCACGCATCGGCGAGCACGCGCTCGTCGCGGGCTTCTGCCGCATCGCGCAAGACGTCCCCCCCTACACCATCGTCGAAGGCACACCACCCGTCGTACGAGCGATCAACACCGTGGGACTTCAGCGCCGAGGCTACACAGAAGGCGACCTACGCGCCCTCAAGTTCGCGTATAAAAAACTCTTCCTACACAAGGCGGGTAACAAGCAAGAAGCAATGTCCGAAATCCTCGCCCATGACGAACATGGCACGAACGCCTGCATTGAGAAACTCATCGCCTTCCTGAAGAGCTCCGAGCGCGGCTTCATCCACTAAAATCTTATAATGAAATTCCCCCACATCGTCTTCGACCTCGACGGCACCATCGTCGAATCTCTCCCCGGTATCGCGCAGGGGCTCAATGCCGCCCTCGCTGAGCTAGGAAAACCCCTCATCACCCTCGCACAGCTACGCCTCTTCATCGGAGAAGGAGCGAAGAAACTCTGCGCACAGGCACTAGGCTACGCCCACGAAGACGACGCCCCCGCCGTCGAAGTAGAAGCCCTGCTCGACGTCTTCCGCCGCGAATACCGCGAAAGCTGGAAAGCCGAAGGCACACGCTGCTTCCCCGGCATCCCCTCCATGCTCATGAAGCTCGCCGCGAGTGGCGCGCACATGGCCGTCCTGTCGAACAAGCCGCATGACGCCACCACCGCCATCGTCGAGACGCTCTTCCGAGGCATGCCTCTCTCCCCCGTACTCGGCTACCAAGAAGGCATGTTCCCGCGCAAGCCAGACCCCGCCGCCTTGCATTACATCGCTGAGCAATGGGGCATCCCTACCAGTGAACTCATCCTCGTCGGCGACTCCACCCACGATGCCGACTGCGCGGAAAACGCAGGCTGCCACCTCGCGCTCGTCCCATGGGGCTATGCGCGCCTAGCTGACCTCTTAACCCTGCGCCGAGAAAAAGGCATCCCCATCCTCGGCACCTCAGAATCCCTCGTGCAGTACCTCTGCACAGGACTCACCCGCATTCAATCTCGATGATACGGAGACCCTGCCAGCAGCGTGTGCACACGGTACACCTGCTCTAGCAGGACGAGGAAGGCGAGCTCATGCTGCATCGTCTGCTTCCCGAGACAGAGCAGGATATCAGCCTTATCACGCAGCTCCTGCGTGTGACCATCCGCAGCACCGATGAGGAAAGAAACACGCTTCACCGAGTGCAGCTGCCACTTCTTATAATGTGACTCCCACTTTCTCGTCGTCCACTGCTCCCCTCGCTCATCCATCACGATACGCAAGCTACCCTCACTAGCGGCGAGCAAGCGTGCCGACACCTCCTCTGAGCTACCAGCCTTCAGATACTGAATAGACACCTTACCTAGTGGGCGCAGACGCTGCTCAAAAAAACGCACGCCCTCCTTCGTATACCCGATAGCGGGCTTACCCGCGACAATGATGCTCGTCTCCATAGCGAGCATTGTAGCGAATAGAGATAGAAAGTAAAAGCCTGAAAAGTCTTGCATAAGATCTAAGAATGCGCTACGCTTCTCCCCATGTTCGTCGACAACATCCGAATCTTCGCAAAAGCTGGTAAGGGAGGCAATGGCCTCGCCAGCTTTCGCCGTGAAAAATTCATCCCCCGCGGTGGCCCCGATGGCGGTGATGGAGGCGATGGTGGTAGCATCATACTCGAAGTAGCAGAAGGCTCTAACGACCTGCGACGCTACTTCTTCGACCCGAAGCTCATCGCCACAGACGGTCGCGCTGGCATGCACAACCGCAAGCACGGTAAATCTGGAAAAACCGTCGTCGCACAAGTCCCACAGGGAACGATCGTCTACCGCAGTAACGCCGCCAGCATGCAAGAAGCCACTTGGCTCGAGCGCGAAGGCGACGGCATCGAACTCGAACAGATAGCCGACCTCACCGAGCCTGGCCAGCGATTTGTCCTCTGCCAAGGCGGCAAAGGCGGTCGAGGCAACTGGCACTACCGCAGCGCGACAAACCGCACCCCCATCGAATTCGAATACGGCACAGACGCAGAATCTGGCGTCTTCTTCTTCGAACTCCGTCGCATCGCCGACGCAGGATTCGTCGGCTACCCGAACGCAGGCAAGAGCACCCTCCTCGGAGCTATCTCTGCGGCGAAGCCAAAAGTAGCCAGCTACCCCTTCACCACCATGCAGCCCATCGTCGGCATGGTCGAGTTCCCCGACTTCACCCGCTGCGTCGTCGCCGACATCCCAGGTATCATCGAAGGTGCGTCAGAAAACCGAGGGCTCGGACATGAGTTCCTACGCCACATCATGCGCTGCCAGCTACTTATCTTCGTCGTGGACATGAGCGGACTCGAGCACGACCCAGTCGAAGCCATCTCCACCCTGCGAAAAGAAGTAAAACTCTACTCAGAAGAACTCGCGGCACGCCGCTGGGTCATCGTCGCAAACAAGATGGACGACGAAGCCGCCGCGGACAACCTCGCCATCCTACAACAACGATTTGGGAAAATAGAAATCATCCCCATCTCAGCTGCCGAGCAGACAGGCATCGAAGACTTCAAGACTCGCTTAAAAGAACTCCTCGAGCAGGAACGCGCGCAGAACATCCGCATCGCTGAAGAGCGCAAGGCAGAACTCGAAGCGCAGGGAATAGACGCTGACGAAGAGCCACCCGTCGAGAAAAAGCCCCGCCAAAAGCACGTACTCGGCTACCGCAATGAGCCCAAGTCAGCGAACTAAAGAATTTTAATATCATTCAGCCTCCCCTCTACGCCTAAGTGGGGGGGGGCTGTGGAATCCGACAAGCGCGCACGAAGCGCAACACTTATCTTCCGTCGCAAACGCTATAGCGTAGAATCACGGTGAACACTGTGGCACGCTTCGCGCCTTCCACGGCAGAGTTGAGCGGCCCTACGGGCAGAGGATAAAAGGACGTCAGTGAGAGTGCTGACTCGATGCTGTGACTTCGAGGCGAGCTTCTGCGATTTTTCTGTACTCACTGCCGCTGCTGTGGTCTGCGACCACAGCTCTTCTGCGAGGGCTTTGCCCTCACTCTCCCAGCACTGGCGTTGCCCTTGCATCCCACCAGAGGAGCTGAGCCCCTCTGGCCTCCCGCTCTAGGTGTCGGGCTTTTGTAGATGGCAAACGCGAGAGCGTAAAAGCGCGGTGTACTCTGCGGCACGCTTCGCGTTTGTCACAGAAGATAGGAGTCGCCCTTTATTTCAGACCCTGCGATTCCAGCAGCGCGTCCGCCTTGGGCTCGCGTCCCATGAAATTGCGGAATTGCTCAGCTTCATCTTTACTGCCTCCTTGGCTCATGATGCTGCGTCGCAGGTCGCCGCCTGTCTTCGGGTTCAGCATGCCTTCCGCTTTGAAGCGTGTATATGCGTCCGCACTGAGGACTTCCGCCCATTTGTACGAGTAGTAGCCCGCGCCGTAGCCTCCACTCATGATGTGGGAGAATTGGCGTACCATGGAGCGCGCAGGTAGGGTGACGGGGATCATGTAGGCTTTCTGCACGTTGTAGGTGGCTTTGTCGATGTCTTGTCCTTTGAAATTGCTGTCGAAATTGCTGTAGATTTCCATGTCGAGTTTCGCGAGTCCGAGCTGGCGCATGTTGCTGTCCGCCGGCATGAAGAAGCGTGAGGCGAGGTACTTGTCCATCATGTCTTCAGGCATGGCTTCGCCTGTTTCATAGTGCCCTGAGAGCATGGGGAGGATGTCCTTGTCCGTGAGCCAGAATTCCATGAGCTGGCTGGGCATTTCCACGAAGTCACGCGCGACGGCTGTGCCTGTGTGGCTGCGTAGCTCGACGTCGCTGAGCATCTGGTGGAAGAGGTGTCCGAGCTCGTGGAGGAGGACGGTCATTTCGTATTCGCTAAAGAGGGCGGGCTTCCCATCGGCTGGTGGGGTAAAGTTCCCGACGACGACGGCGAGGTGGGGGCTGTGCGGCTTTCCATCAGCGGCGGGGTCTCCTGGGCGTAGTCCCATGCACCACGCGCCTGCGCGCTTGTTACTGCGGGGGTAGAGGTCGAGGTAGAATGAGCCGAGGTGGGCTTTTGTCGCGTTGTCGACGACTTGGTACAGGGTGACTTCTGTATCCCAGATGTCGTGGGTGTTCTTTCCGTCTTTCTTACAGCTGGTTGGGAGCTGGGTGATGGTGACGGAGAAGAGTTTTTCGAAGATGTCGAGGCTGCCCGCGATGGCTTTATCCGCTGGGAAGTAGGGGCGCATGCTTTCGCTGTCGAAGGCGTATTGCTTTTCTCTGAGTTTTGTGCGGTAGTAGCGTACGTCCCATGGGGAGAGGGCGGTGACTTTCCTGCCTTGTTCTTCACTGACGAAGGCGAGGAGGGCGGCTTTTTCTTTTTCCCAGTGGGGTTTGAGCTGGGCGGTGAAGTCGTCGATGAATTTCATGGCGGCGACTTCGTTTTTCACCATGCGTTCGGCGGTGGCCATTTGAGCATAGTTGTCGAAGCCGAGGAGCTGCGCGATTTCTTGGCGTTTCGCGACTATGGCTTCGATGAGTTCCGCATTATCATAGGGGGCGACGGCTCCGACGGTGTTCAAGCCTTCCCAGATGAGGCGGCGTGTCGCTTCGACATCGCACATGTCGAGCACTGGGATGAGGCAGGCGTCGTCTTGCCCGAGTAGCCACTGGGGCTTCTCTGCTGTGCCATGGCCTTTTTCCAGTGCCATGGCGGCGCGGCTCTTCATCCAGGCGTCGCTCATGCCAGCGAGCTGCGCGGGGTCGCTGATGAGTTTTTCCCAGGCGTTCGTGGAGTCGAGGACGTTCTTGCTGAATTGGATGCCTAGTGTGGAGAGTTCTTTGCGTAGTTCTCCGATTTCTGCTTTTTTCTCAGCTGGCAGGTCGGCTCCACTGAGTTTGAACGAGCGTAGGGTGTCTTCGACGTATTTTTTCTTGCTGGGGCTGAGTTCTTTCACCCAGTCTTGGGCGGCGGCGGTTTTGAGTGTTTCCCAGAGGGCGGGGTTCGCGATGATCCAGTTGCCGAACTCGGTGCTCAGCTGCTGCATGGTTTCGAGGTCTTTGCGTATCTGAGGCGTGTCGCCGACGGCACTCATGTGGTAGAGCCCTCGTGCGAGGGTGTCGACGCGTGTGTCGCAGCTTTCCAGTGCGCCAAAGGTGTTTTCAAAGCACATTTCGCTGTCGGGGACGGCGGTGATCTGCTCGATCTTTTTCTTGTTTTGGTTATACTCGACGCGTATGTCTTCGACTGTGGCTTGGGAGTCGAGGGCGTTCCAGTGTGGGTAGGGGAGCTCTAGCGGGGTGAGGTCTGAGCTCGCGTGCATGCAGGCGCAGGCGCAGGCAGTGACACTGGGGCTAGATTCAGCAGATGGCTGAGCTGAGAGGGCAGTGGCGAAGAAGCCGCAGGTGAGCGACAGGGAAAGCAGGGAGGTATGCGATATACTCATATCTGCTCATTCTAGCATAATCGCAGGGGGAGAGGCAAGGTGAAAGCTGGGCAGTGCTGGGATATGTGCTGGGATTTTCTCAGGATTTATAGGGATTGCATGACAGATAGGGTGAAAATCTGTTAGCGTTTTTAAATAAATGCACTACGTGGCATTTTTCTTGCCTGCAATTTTCTCCAATCGCTTGATATTGCTTGTTTTTTCTTTTTTAGCCTTGCTTTATTTTCGGATTTAACTATCATAGCGTTGAACCTGCGTCTTAGCTGGTTCTGGGTACATGCTGCGCGCTAGCTGCTGCTTCTTGTTTTATGACAGGCGTACTCAGCGGTTTAAGCTTTCGTTTGAGCTTATCTTAGGTGCTTCTACAGCTCCGACCGTGACGACTGATGCCGCCATTGCGCGCCTCTCGACTGCGTCATGCGTTCTATACCGCGCGAAGCTTTCAGCAGAGGCTTCCCCCCCCTCCTCCACTTCTTCCCCATATATTTATCAGCACATATCCCTCACTATCATGGCAGGTCATAACAAATGGTCAAAGATAAAGTTTAAAAAAGCGATTGACGATGCAAAAAAAGGTAAGCTCTTCGCTCGCTTCTCCCACGAAATCACCCTCGCCGCCAAGAGCGGTGGTGGCGACCCTGATACGAATCCTCGCCTGCGTGTCGCCATCGAAGGCGCGAAGGCTTCTTCCATGCCGAAGGATAATATAGAGCGCGCGATTAAGAAGGGTACTGGTGACCTGCAAGGGAATGCCATTCAGGAGATCACCTACGAGGGCTATGGTCCTGAGGGGACGGCGTTCATCGTGGAGATGGCGACGGATAATACGAATCGCTCTTCTTCTGACCTGCGCACGATTTTCGGCAAGAATGGTGGGAATCTCGGCACGCCCGGTTCTGTTTCTTATCAGTTCGATCGCAAGGGAGAGCTGCGCTTCATCGACAAGTCTCTCGACGAAGACTCCGCCATGGAGCTCGCGATGAACTGCGGCGCGGAGGAGTTCCTCACAGGCGATCAGGACGGCGAGTGGATCTTCCTCTGCGGTCCCACAGAGATGCCTGAGGTCTCACAGGCTCTGCAAGACGCCAGCTACACGATCACGGGGATGAAGCTTATCTCCGTCGCGCAGAACCCAACGATGATCACGGATATCGCGATCGCGCGCAAGGTGGTGAAGCTCTATGAGCTTCTCGACGACTATGATGACACCTTGAATGTTTTTAGCAATTTTGAAATTGCAGAAGAGCTCTACGAACAGCTCTAATTTTACCCCCATCCCCCATGAGTTCCTCCGAACAAGGCAGTCCCGCTGCACCGAAGAAAAAGCACTTCCGCCCCCGCCAGAATAATAACAACAGGCAGGGCGGCGGCAGTCAGAACCACTCTTCCTCTTCTTCCGACTCACGCCAGCAGCGCGGCGAAGGAAAGCAGCAGCGTGGCCATGGAAACAACCATGGAGGCGAAGGCAAGCAAGGCGGTCAGCAGAACAGGCAGCACCAGAAGAAGCGTCCCTTCTTCCAGAAAAAGAAGCAAAAACCCCAGTCCGTGGGCGCAGACCAGCCATCACGAGCCTATGTCCCCATAGGTGAGCCAGAAGAACTCACAGGCATACTCGAAGTCACCAGCAAGGGCTTCGGCTTCGTCCGCACAGCGGATAACAACTGGGCACCCTCTGACGAGGCGGTCTACGTCTCACTCGATCTCATCAAGCAGTATAACCTGCGCCCCTTTGTGGAGATCACAGGCATGTCGCAGCGCTACGAACGCGGTCACCAGATGGTCTCCATCAGTGCCATTAATGGCGCAGACCCCACAGTCGCGGCGCAAGCACCCCACTTCGATGACCTCAAGGCGGTGAACCCCACGCATCGCCTCAGCTTCGAGACAGCAGCGACCCGCTACACGACCCGCACGCTCGACCTCATCGCGCCTGTAGCACGCGGCCAGCGCGGACTCATCGTCGCGCCTCCGCGCACAGGGAAGACCACGCTGCTCATGCACATAGCAGAAGCCGTCGAGGCGAACTATGAGGACGACATGCACCTGATGATTCTGCTCATTGACGAGCGACCCGAGGAGGTGACAGAGTTCCGCCGCTCCCTCCCCCATGCAGAGATCTATGCGTCGAGTAATGACAGCCACGTGCGCGAGCACTGCCGCATCGCCGAGATGAGCATCGAGCGCGCGAAGCGACTCGTCGAGCAGGGTAAGCATGTCATCCTGCTGCTCGACTCCATCACGCGCCTCGCACGCGCCTATAACAACGCGGATCGCGGCAGCGGTCGCACCATGAGTGGCGGTCTGGACGCACGCGCACTGGAGATGCCACGCCGCCTCTTCGCCGCCGCGAGAAACACACGCACCGCAGGCTCACTCACCATCCTAGCCACCGCGCTCATCGAGACAAACAGCCGCATGGATGACCTCATTTTCCAAGAGTTCAAGGGCACGGGGAACATGGAGCTCGTGCTCAATCGCCGCATCGCTGAGATGTACATCTACCCCGCAGTCGACATCCTCAAGAGTGGCACACGTCGCGAGGAACTCATCCTCCCCGAGCTCATGCTCAGCAAGATGCACCTCATACGCCGCGCGCTCGCAGGGCACAAGCCCGTGGAAGCGATGGAGCGTCTGCTCTTTTTCCTCCAGAAGTCACCGACGAACGCGCAGATGCTGCTCAATCTCAAGACGCGCGGATAACGCGCGTAGGCTTCATCATCAAAAGGCGTGCTGTTACACTCATTTTCGAGATTAGTACTCTACTCGGACTAATTTCGCAAGAGAGGAACTATTGCAAGCACACGCGCTCAGTGTCGGAAATTTTAATATAGGAGAACGGGTGTATACCCCTTAAAATAATACTTGCAATAAAAGTGAAAGATGTTACAATGTCGTTGCTGGTATTGCAGCTATAGTTTTAATTAAAAAACAGAAAAATCTCATGAAAGGTATCATCTTGGCAGGCGGAACTGGCTCGCGCCTCTACCCGCTCACTCAGACCACGTCAAAGCAGCTCTTGCCAGTGTATGATAAGCCCATGATACACTATCCACTTAGCTCCCTCATGCTCTTTGGCATACGTGAGATCCTCATCATCTCCACTCCTCATGACTTACCCCATATTCAGCAGCTACTAAAAGATGGCACTCAGTGGGGGATGAAGCTAGAGTATGCTGTTCAAGATGAGCCTAAGGGGATAGCCCAGACCTTCACCATCGGTGCAGACTTCATCGGCGATGATGCCGTCTGCCTCATCCTCGGGGATAATATCTTTTACATGGCGGATCAGATTCATTCATTCCAACGAGCTATTGATCAGCGAGATGGAGCTCTCATCTTCGCTTATCATGTGACAGATCCCGAGCGATTCGGTGTCGTCGAGTTCGATAAAGACCA
The DNA here is from genome assembly GCA_964370425.1 of uncultured Akkermansia sp. Classification (GTDB taxonomy): domain Bacteria; phylum Verrucomicrobiota; class Verrucomicrobiia; order Verrucomicrobiales; family Akkermansiaceae; genus Akkermansia. Next base: position 89,874 of record CAYJJD010000001.1, read on the forward strand.
CCGTGTCCTATCCATCGAGGAAAAGCCCGCGAAGCCAAAGTCAAATTACGCGGTCGTCGGTCTCTATGTCTACGACAATGATGTCGTCCAGATAGCACGTGATCTCGCACCATCCGCTCGTGGCGAATACGAAATCACAGACATTAACAAAGCGTATCTGGCGCAGGGTAAGCTGAACACCTGTGTGTTCAAGCGCGGCACAGCGTGGCTCGATGCAGGCACACCTGACAGCCTACTGGACGCGAGCATGTACGTAAATATTCTAGAAAAACGTCAGGGGCTGAAGATATCCTGCGTCGAAGAGATCGCGTTCCGTCGTGGCTTCATCGATGCGGATCAGCTCAAGCGACTCATCGACAGCCTCTCTTCTTGTGACTATCAAGACTACCTGAACAAGGTATACAGCGAACGTAACGATTTTAACTAAACCATGCAGAAATCCATTCTCATCACAGGTGGCGCGGGATTTATCGGGGCAAACTTCCTTCCTTATTTTGCGAAGAAATACCCAGAATATCAGCTAATTAACCTCGATAAGCTCAGCTATGCTGGCGACTTGGCTAATCTTAAAGAATGCGAGGAGATGGCTAACTATCACTTCGTCAAGGGAAATATTACCGATGAATCACTTCTAGCGGAGCTCTTTGAGCAGCATGACATACGCGGTGTCATCCATTTCGCCGCCGAGAGTCATGTCGATAACTCAATCACAGGGCCTCGCGCCTTCATGGAGGTGAACTTCATGGGCACATTCCATCTACTGGAAGCCGCGCGCCGCCACTGGCTCTCGGCTCCTCACTGCTATAAGGAGAACTACGTAGGCTGCCGCTTCCACCACATCTCCACTGACGAGGTCTACGGCAGCCTCGGTGCGGAAGGACTCTTCGAAGAGACAACCGCCTACGCGCCGAACTCTCCCTACTCCGCGTCTAAGGCGGGCTCTGACTTCCTCGTACGTGCCTACCATCATACCTACGGCATGGATGTCACGACCTCTAACTGCTCGAACAACTACGGACCCAAGCAGCATCGAGAAAAACTCATCCCGAAGATCATCGACAACTGTCTCAATGAAATCCCCATCCCCATCTACGGCAAGGGGGATAACATCCGCGACTGGCTCTATGTGCTCGACCACTGCAAGGCCATCGACCTCGTATACCACGAGGGACGCGCAGGCGAGACCTACAATGTCGGCGGGAAGAATGAGCGCAGCAATATGCAGATCGTCACGCGCATTTGCGCCATCCTCGACGGCATGCGCCCACGCACACAGGGTAGCTACGCAGAGCTCATCACCTTCGTCACAGACAGAGCAGGGCATGACAAACGCTACGCCATCGACGCGACGAAGCTAGAAAACGAGCTCGGATGGCGCGCTGATGAAGACTTCGACACAGGTATTTTAAAAACAATAGAATGGTATCTACGATGAATTATCAAATGTTACAATTACCGACATTCGGAGGTGATTTAGGCTACCTCGTGCCTATTGAGAAGGGTGAGCAATTCCCCTTTGACGTAAAGCGTGTCTTTTATGTATGGGGTGCCCCTGGTGAACTGACGAGAGGGAAGCATGCGCATAGACGCGTAGAGCAGGTGGCCATATGCCTCGCGGGCAGCTGCGATTTCACCCTGAATGACGGACACTCAGTGGTGACCGTGCATCTTAATAGCCCACAGCTAGGCGTACACATAGGCACTTACATATGGGGGGAGTTCAGCAACTGCTCTCCTGACTGTATCTTACTCGTAATCGCATCGGACTATTTTGATGAGTCAGAGTACATACGCGATTATGATCAATTCATCAAGGAGGTGCGAGCATGAAAGCACCTTTAGACCCGAAGTATTTAACTGGTAAGAACGTCAGGATTCGCGATGTTGAAATCTCTGATGCCGAGTTTATCTTAGCTCTCAGATGCGATCCTGTGAAGAGTGCTCATCTTCATAAAACGGAGAACGATCTGCAAAAGCAGATTGATTATCTAAAGCGTTACAAAACACTAGATAATGAGTGGTACTTTATCATCGAAGATCTTTCTTCCCGCCCACTGGGTACGGCGAGGATATACGATGTACGCGAAGATAGTTACGGCAGCGGTAGCTGGTTGTTAGTTGATGGTGTTGATATGTTTGCGGCAGTCGAAAGTGATTATTTAGTCAAGAATTACGCATTCACAGTCCTAGGCTTTGAGCAGGGGCATTACGACGTCCGTAAAGAGAACAAGCAAGTTGTTCAGTATCACAAATCCCTTGGCGCGCAAATAGTAGCGGAGGATGAGTTGCATTATTTTTACATCTGCAAACGAGATATCTTCTTACCAAAAATCAAAAGATTACTCCATATCCAATAGAATTCTAAAGATACATTATGGCGTTTCTCAGCTTTATAAATGTAGGCATCAAGGCGATGTGCTCAGCTGTTCCTGCTCGAAAGATCATTAACCGTGAATACCAAGTAGATTTTTTCGGTGAAGCAGCAGTCCATGACATCGTCAACAAAATAGGAATTGAAGAGCGACGTTTCGCAGAGCCCGATGTCTGCGCTTCCGATCTCTGCTTTGCGGCCGCACAGCAGTTACTCCGTGATAATAACATCGACGTAAAGAGTATAGATTTACTTCTATTCGTATCAGAAACGCCCGATTACAAATTCCCACAAACAGCTCTCCTCTTACAAGATAGACTAGGTCTCTCAAAAGACTGCATGGCCTTTGACCTCCCCATGGGGTGCTCATCTTCTCTTTACGGATTGTCTGTGGCTTTTGGCATGATTCAAAACAGTGGGCTGAAGCGCGCGCTTCTCCTCTTTGGAGAGACGAACTCACGCGTGTACTCACCAAAGGATAGGTCGAGTGCCTTCATATTTGGAGACGCGGCTACAGCCATGATCGTAGAGAGTGACGAAGCCTTCGGTGAAAGTCATTTCCTTATAAAATCTGACGGCTCTAAGCACGACTACATCATGGTAGAAGCAGGGGCTAGTCGCACGCCTAGCTCAGCCGATACCATGAAGGAACAGCTGCTTGACGAGCATGGAAACATGCGCTCACTAGAGCAGGCTTGGATGAAAGGTGCGGAAGTTTTTTCGCTCGTTCTTAGTGCTGTACCACGTAATATAAAAGCGATTTTATCCCAATGTGGTCTTACTGTAGAAGATATAGATCATGTCGTATTCCACCAAGCGAACGACTACATGATACGCCACCTTACTAAGAAGCTGAAAATACCAGCACACAAAGTCCCCTCAACGATACGCCTCTTCGGTAATACAGGTGGTGTGTCAGTGCCTTTAACCATGACTGAAGCACTAGCATCTGAGCTAGCCAGCGAGAAGAAAAAGTGCATTCTCATTAGTGCCTTTGGGATAGGGATGACATGGGGCAGTGCCATCCTGCAGTTAGACGAGTGCCGCATCTCCCCCTTGGTTGAATGCTAACCAGAGAGGGGGGGGGGGGCAAGCGCATCGTTTTTATGCGCCTTTATTTAGCCTCCAGTCGCTAGCCCGCCTTATTTGTGATTGACAGTAGCATAAATATTGCTATAATACCTTCTCTACAAAATAATATCTTATGGATAAAACACAATTCATCGCAAATATTGCAGATCTCTTTGAAGATACTGACCCTACTCTTATCAATGAAACAACGGAGTTCAAATCTCTTGAAGAATGGAGCTCTCTTCTCGCGCTTTCGTTAATCGCCATGATAGACGAAGAATACGAGGTGACACTAATGGGCGACGATGTTCGCAACACCAGCACATTAGGAGAGCTTTTTGATGTCGTAACACAAAAACAGTAAAAAGCTAAGTATGCCTCTTTTAAGCATTCCTAATATACGTGTCGCAGGGATAGCTGCTAGCGTACCCGAGAACATAGAGCGCAATAGTGACGTAAAACTATCTATTGACGGGTATGAAAATGAGGCTTTCATATCCGAAACGGGTGTTGTAGAGAAGCGTAGTTCTTCTTCGCTAACGACATCTGATCTCTGCTTATCAGCGGCTGAAAAATTAATAGAGAGCTTGGGCTGGGAGAAAAGTGAGATTACTGCCCTTTTCTTCGTCTCGCAGACCGCAGATTATATCTTTCCTGCGACATCCTGCATCTTGCAGAGCAAGCTAGGACTGTCGAAAGACTGCTACGCTATAGATATAGCTCTAGGCTGTTCAGGATGGGTCTACGGACTCAGCAGCCTCGCGTCTCTCATGGGAACTGGCTCTATAAAAAAAGCTCTTCTGCTCGCTGGCGATGCAAATGCTGCAAGACGCAGCACGCTAGAGAACACAAACCCCAGCAGACTTTTATTCGGCGACGCGGGTACCGCGACGGCACTAGAGTACAGAGAGGGGTGCGGCGCACTTAACTTCCACCATGGTACAGATGGTAGCGGCTATGAAGCTATCATCATACCAGACGGTGCAGCACGCCATCCCTTCTCCGAGAAGTCTGATCAGGCTGAGAATGTAGAGGGACTAGACATCCCTCGCACGCAAATTCGCATGAAGGGGATGGATGTTTTCGCATTCGGGATCACCGTTCCTTCGAAGTCGATTAAAACCCTGGCAAAGGAGTTTAATTTCAATATTCAAGATACTGATTATGTCGTGCTTCATCAGGCGAACTTAAAGATGAACGAAACAATCAGGAAAAAGCTCAAGCTAAGCGAGTCTCAAACTCCCTGTAGCCTGAAGAACTTCGGCAACACCTCTTCCGCGAGTATTCCGCTGACCATTGTTACGCAACTTCATGATAAATTACCTCAGCAGAAGGCGCAGATGGTTTGCTGTGGTTTTGGTGTGGGTCTTTCTTGGGGAAGTGTTAGCTGGGAAGCGGATCATATCGTCATCCCACAACTCATAGAAATCTAAACATGAATAATCCTTTCGCTCTTACTAATAAAACGATTCTAGTCGTCGGAGCATCCTCAGGCATCGGCCAGGCTATAGCTGTCGAGTGCTCTAAAATGGGCGCGCGTCTTATCCTCTCAGCAAGAAGTGTAGAGGGCCTAGAGCAGACGCGAACCATGCTAACTGGCGAAGGTCATGTGATTTTACCTGCTGATATTACACTCGAAGAAGATAGAAAATCACTTATCTCACAGTTAGAACCCGTAGATGGCGTTGTGATGAGTGCAGGGGTCAGCTTGATTTTACCTATAGCGTTTGTAACGAAACAGAAGATGGAAAGTATTTTTGACCTGAATTACTTCTCCCAAGTTGAGTTCATACGCTTATTAAACAAAAAGAAGATAGTGTCTAAAGGTGGCTCTATAGTCATTATATCCTCCACCGCTGGAACGACGGTTCATTCTCATGGGAATTCCACTTATGGAGCTGCAAAGGCCGCGTTTGACTCATTCATGAAGTTTGCTGCATGCGAATATGCACATAAGAAAATCAGAGTAAACAGTATCCGTCCAGGTATGGTCTACACAAAGCTTGTGAACATCTCAGCACTGTCAGAGGAAGATACAGCTGCGGATATAGAGCGCTATCCACTAAAGCGATACGGGCAGCCAGAGGAGATAGCCTATGCTGCCGTGTACCTCCTTTCTGATGCTTCCGCTTGGGTGACAGGACATGCTCTTGTCGTCGATGGTGGCATAAGCATATAACTTTAGCTCCAAGCTTAACATCCCATGATTAAATTCCTCGACCTTCACCAGATAAATGAATGCTACCGCGCTGATATAGATGCGCGAATGAAAGCCGTCCTCGACCGAGGCTGGTATCTACAGGGAGAAGACAATGATGTCTTTTCTCAGAACTTCGCAGCTTACTGTGGTACAAAGTACGCGTGGGGTGTCGCGAATGGTCTCGACGCTCTCGTCCTCTTGATTCGTGCTTACGGCTTCGGTGAAGGCGATGAGATCATCGTGCCTGCGAATACCTACATCGCCTCCATCCTCGCCATCTCTGCAAACGGATGCACACCTGTGCTCGTCGAGCCAGATGAGCAGACGCTCAATATCAATACCGAGCTCATCGAAGCCCATATCACGCCTCGTACGAAGGCCATCATGCCAGTGCATCTCTATGGACAAGCTGTGGAGATGGAGACTATCTGGGCTCTTGCCAAGAAGTACCAGCTCAAGATCATCGAAGATGCCGCGCAGGCACATGGAGCTATGTATCAAGGCAAGCGTGTGGGCAATCTCGGAGATGCCGCTGCATTCTCCTTCTACCCTGGCAAGAATCTCGGCGCCCTCGGTGACGGTGGTGCGATTACTACGAACGATGAGGAGCTCTACAAGCGTCTCAAGGCACTCGGGAACTATGGCTCAAATGTAAAATACGTTAATATCTTCAAGGGGGTGAACTCTCGCCTCGATGAGATACAAGCTGCCGTGCTCGATGTCAAACTCAAGGGGCTGGATGCAGATAATGCAAGACGCCGCGAGATCGCCCAGTACTATAGGGCGCATATCACGCCCCCCGCGATTCGTCTCCCTCAGGTGAAGGATGCAATGGCTCACGTCTGGCACATCTTTACCATACGCTGTGAGAAGCGCGACGCGCTGCTCGCCTACATGGCTGAGAACGACGTGCAGTGTGCAATCCACTATCCTATCCCTCCGCACAAGCAGGAGGCCTATGCAGAGTGGAATGAGCGCAGCTATCCTCTCACCGAGCTCATCCATGATGAGATACTCTCGCTGCCTATCAGCCCCGTCATGACAGATGAGCAGGTGCAGCGCGTGGTCGCGCTCGTCAACTCGTTTTCCCAATAAAAGACACTAGATCTATGGATGCAGAAAAACAATACTCTGATTTCTCGGTAGTTATTTTATGCTACAATCACGAGAGATTTATCAAAGAGTGTCTTGAATCTATCCTGAATCAAGACACAGATGAGCCATTCGATATCGTCATCGCCGACGACGCGTCTACAGATGGCTCTGCCACGGTTATCGACGCATTGATAAAAGACCATCCATGGGAGTCGCGTATTACATTTATTAAAAATGAGAAAAATCTCGGACTTTCGGCCAACTGCTGGAAAGCTATCCAGCAGTGTAAGGGAAAGTATCTCATCGCCTGCGGTGGTGATGATGTGAGTCGCCACGATCGTGTAAGAGAGCTCATCGCCTTACAGAAAAAGTACCCTGAAGCGAAGGCTTTCAGCTCCTTATACGATGTCATGGATGAGCATGGTAATCGTAATAACCTCCCAGATAAAGAAGGTGATAGATATCGTGTAAGGCATCCCAAAATGCGTTTTTCTAGCATTCCTATGTTAATGGGATGCGCTGCTATGTGGAATAAAGAGTGTATTAGTAAGCTGGGTAACTCTCCCTTCTTAGGGGCTGAAGACACTGTCTTTTCCTATCGTACCTATCTTCAGAGAGGCAGTGTGGCGATTTCCAACAAGCGGCTTGTTTACTACCGCAGGCATACAGCAAACCTGTGTAATTCCTATGGAAGCTCATTGAAAGAGAAATTGCTCAATTACTCCTATTTTGAGATGAACTCCCTCGCCCAGCTCGAGCGAGACCTTATTAGTACCTATGCAGGAAAGGATAGTGATTATACGCCACAGGAGTTTGAGCATGATTTTCGTCAGCTCTTCCACCACTGCCGACACATAGCCTTATTCCCACATGCGCAGTATGGAAATAGTTTTGTGACGAAATGGCGCTGGTTCTCAAGTGCTTGTAGGACGACACCTAAGAATACCTTCAAGTACTCGGTGCGCCTCCTGCCCCGCTTTGCTGTGAACCTGTATTTAAAATACGTAAAAAGATAAGCATCACTCCAGCCTAATTTAATCGAAAGACCACGCCCAGCGTTATGCTTGGGCGTGGTCGATTTATTTGTAAATTGTTTTCCTCTTATAGGGTATCATTTTGCTTTATTCCGCGCTGAAGTCGTATTAGAATAGACTTCTGTGTTAAGCTATGTAAAAACAGCTCGGAGATTTCTCATTTTCTTAGCTCTAGGGGGGCTCATAGCACTGAGCTTACCCTGCGCCTTTACCGCCTTCGAGATGGTATGGAATCTCGTGCCTCATTACTATGTAGCCGCCTGTGTATACCTGTTCTTGCTGTTCGTCATCAGTTATGAGCTGTGCATGAGGAAGCGTTACGCGCTCTATATTTTCTTTCTCGTCCTTGCTTTTTTCGCATTTTATAGGCTACCGCAGTTTTTGGTTTTTATGGATCTAGGGGCAGACTTTGAATCACTGACGAGGCTGGAACGCCTGCGTGTGAACTTCACCTTCCGCACCATGCTGCGCCTGACCATCGTTGTAAGTATGATCTATCACTTCGTGGCACTGGCTTATGAACGCCAGAAGATCATACAGGCACGTCTACAATCCGAGCTCGCGATGCTGAAGTCGCAGATGACACCGCACTTCTTTTTTAATAGCTTGAATGCCATTTACGGACTATCACTGGCGAAGAGTGATCAAGCCCCGCGCGCCATCATCGCCCTATCAGACATGATGCGCTATGTGCTCACCGATGCGAAGCATGAGCGAATCAGCATCACGCAAGAGGTAGAATATTTAGAACGTTACGTGGAGCTACAGCGGCTGCGACTTCCGCGGAACACGAAGCTGCACTATGATGTGGAACTGGCTGCACACTTCGATATCCCCCCCATGCTGCTGATTACCTTTTATGAAAATGCCTTTAAATACGGCGCGAGCTCAAAAAAAGAAGAACGCATTGAGATCTCCTTACGAGCAGATGAGAAGACGCTGAAGCTGAGCACACATAATGCCATCGCACTCGAAATAAACCGTGAAAACAGCACAGGCACAGGCATCGCTAATGCACGCCAACGCCTCGATCTCCTCTACCCGAATCGCTACGAACTCACGACACGAGAGAAAGACGGATACCACCACTTAGACCTTACCATTCAGCACCGATGAAAACGATCACCTGCGTCGCCGTCGACGATGAACCCATAGCACTGGATATCATCCGCACATTCAGCGAATCCATCCCACAGCTTGATTTACACTGCTTTAACAGCCCTGCACAGGCGAGGCAGTACCTGCGTGAGAATAGAGTGGAACTACTCTTCCTTGATATCCATATGCCCGAGATGATGGGATTTGAGATAGCAGCAGAGGTGAACAAGCTCCCCTACATCATCTTCACGACTGGCTACGCGGAGTATGCCATTGAAAGCTACGAGTACAACACGCTAGGATACTTACTGAAGCCTTACGACTTTGAGCGATTTGAAAAAGCCGTGAGCAAGGCATTAGAGCTACTGCAAGAGCTCGAAACGAAGGTGACCATACCTGTGAAGATAGACTATAGAAATGTGCTCATCGCCGCCGAAGATATACTCTATATCGAGGCACTGGGGAACTATATCAAGATCTACACGAAGAAGAAGACCTACCTACCGCAGATGAAGATGAAAGAAGCCGAGGCACTGCTACCCACCCCCCAGTTTAAGAGAATACATCGCTCCTACATCATTAATACCGACGCGCTGGATTCCTTTACGAAGACGGAAGCCATCGTCGCAGGAGTGAGCCTGCCCATCAGTAAGTCTTACGCAGATTCACTCGTCACTACTTTTCCCTGAGTCGTCACTTCTCGCTTTGATTCTTCTTCTTTCTGACTATACTGCAATCAAGCCTCAATGCGTGGCTGTAGAATAGAAAGAAAAACAGATGAAAAACACACTTATATTGATAACCCTCGCGCTTGCTCCCGTCTTCGTAGCCGTGGCGAGCGACACACAGACCCAGAGTGCCACTAGAGCAGAAGCCCACATACTCGATGCTGAGACGCGCGCTGCGGTGAAGCAGGCATTAGTCAAGCGATTCGACTCTGACGGCGACGGCACGATCTCAACCGAAGAACGAGCTGCGGCTAAGAGTGCCATCATCGCACGCTTTGACCGCGATGGAGACGGCACACTACGCAGCGAGAGACGCGCCTTTGTCAGAAAGGCACTGCTCGAAAAATTCGATACGAACGGAGACCAGATACTTGATGCCGCAGAAAGGCAAACCGTACGAGACGCACTCCGCAAGCGCAACTCACAGTAAGCTTAATAGATAATTCAGCCCCCCCCATAGCAACATGATTAAAATAGCCCTCATACTCGCCCTCACCCTCATGGCCCAGAGCTCCGCCGCCACCGTCGTCGTTCATACACCGCCGAAGAAAGTCGTCGTCGTGAAGCCCGCTCCAGCCCCAGTCGTCGTGGCTCGCCCAGCACCAGTCGTCGTCACCCCAGTAGCTCCTGCTGTCGTCGTACCAGCTGCGCCTGTAGCGACCAGAGCGGGAGTTCCAGCTAGCCGCCGTGCCGCCCGCCGCACCGCACGCCGTGTGTCACATCGTCACTAAGAAAAATAGAAACCCGCACGATGAGACACTACAGCACCCGCCTGAGAGCCCCCCTCTACCTATGCCTCTTACTAGGAGGGCTCAGCCCCGCGTCTTCACAAAGCACAGATACTGATCGCCCACGCGCTGAGCATCGTGAGCTCCAAGTCGGTCGCGACGATAACAAGAAGGCCTACAAGTATCTGGAAAATGACGGTATCTTCGTCTATTACCAGACGAAGAAGACAGACCTGTATCGCCAGCTCCTGCCAGCGGAATTTGATATGCCAGACAGCCTGACGATACAGCTCTTTGTGATGGACTTCTACAAGATAGACTCCGAGGCTGAGCCCTATAAGGAGTTCTCTATCTCTCTGCTCGCAAAACATGAAGGAAAGGATGTCTGGCACTGTGTCTACATGCCTGTGACGAGCAGAGACTCCATGATAGCGGGGAAAATGGGACTAGGCTTACCCAAGACCATGGGAGAAATCAAGTTCCAGCGAAAAGACAGTAGCTATATCGCTCGAATCAAGGATGATCAAGAACGAAGAGCCAGCATCACACTACACACACAGGAAGGCGAGCTGACTCGCATGGACGAAGAAAAGATCAAGGAACTCATCGCACTACCAAAGGTGAACCTGCTGCGAGGCAAGGCGGTGCAGATGGGAAGAACAGGAGGGCGGGGGAACATCATTTCGATCTCGAAGCGATACCCACACTTACTGAATATCCAAGGTGGCGAAGCAACACTGGAATTTGGAAAGCGGAAGAGCGCGTCGGCACATCCCTTTGACCTGACACCGTCGGGAATCATCATCGCCTATTATATGCACAATAAAATACCCTTTCGCCTAGGCAGAAAGAGTTTTTGAGACCTAGCATCTGTACTCGCAGGCGAAAATGCTAAAAAAATGGATTCTTATGGGGGCAAAGCCCTCGCGGAGAAAAGCCGTGCTCGCAGAGCACGGCTGCTTCAGTTTCCACATAGCTTGAAGTCGCACGCGCCCGTGTGGCAAACAGAGCATCGCATCCCTGCGCCCAGAACTGACGCTCCGATTACCGCGCACGGCAGCGCGGCAGCGCGGCAGCGCGGCATTTATCTTCCGTGGTAAACGCGGAGCGCCCATGCAGAGAAGACGCGAGAACAAAGCCTACAAGCCACCGAAGAGTCAAGCGTAGGTGTTTCTATTAAAGTCTTCTTGATACGCTCTTAGCGGCGCAGCTGTCCGAGAGGTCCTAGCATGGCCTCCTGCTCCTGCTGGGTCGGGGCGTTCCATGATTTTTCGATATCTGACGATCCGCGTGGCGGTGTCGCTGCGCGCTGACCCTCAGGGGTGGTTTCTAGGCGTGTGCAGGAGCTAAGCAGCGTCATAGATAGGCCTGCGAGGAGGATGGCGGTATGGAGTGTGCTTTTCATATCGGCGATAGATGATTCTTATGAGAATATTCTAATGGATAATTCTGATATACTCAAGCCATTTTCCTGACTTCCTCATCCTGCGACACAGGAAAGAGACAATTTAGCCTTGTTTGGAGATGTTTCTAAATCTCGTTTCCTTGCTCACGGCTCGTCAAGCATATCGGATGATTTGCTTGGCTCTTGGGTGGGATGTAGGCTTGCCCCTAATGGGCACCTTGCGAAATTAGTCTGTATGCCACCCTAGAGGCGCATTATT
>CAYJJD010000002.1:0-84628 GCA_964370425.1 uncultured Akkermansia sp.
GTTTCGCTCATTTTAGAGACTAGCTTTCTGCTCGGACTAATTTTGCAAGGTCCCCGTAAGGCGAGCCCGTCTCATGCGCATCAAATCGGCGCATGACAGAGCACGTGCCGAAGCGAATAGTCCAGCCAATACGGCTATAAAGATCGTCATATTCATCATGCTCATGAATGTGTTTTTTATCGCATGGATGGTCGTGAAGCAGGAGTTCGCCCTGATTCATTTACCTGTGTCACCGTGCAGAGCACCATGGTGATACATAAAGCGACTACGCCGTGTCTGGCGTACTAATCAAGGGCAGCCCCATAAGGGCTGCCCTCTGGCTATGCAAAACTCGCTTGCGCGAGGAAATGGTTTTTATTCCGCCGCTGTTGTGCGGTTTCCGTGACGGATAATTTTCCCTGTCTGGAGGTAGACGATGTGCTCACAGATGTCTGAGGTGAGGTCGGCTACGCGCTCCAAGTCGCGGGATACGCCCTGTGCTTGCAGGTAGTAGCAGATGTTCTCAGGGTGCTGGAGGATGATCTTGCTGATCTGCGCGACGTTAAGTGCATGGAACTTGTCTGCTTCGTCGTCGCGGCGGATGACATCATGGGCGAGCGCGAGATCGAAGCTGTTCACGACAGAGGAGGAGTCGCGCAGCATGCCGATGACGGCCTGTGCCATGGGCTCGAAGTCGATGCGTACCATGTCGTCATGTCCCTTGCACAGGATGAGTGCGGGCATGCGGCGTACGGTGTGTACGGCGTAGTCGGCGATGCGTTCCAGCGCGGTGTTGATCTTCAGCAGGGCGATGACGGTGCGCAGGTCGGTGGCGACGGGCTGGTAGAGGGCGAGGATCTTGAGGCATTCTTCCTCGATGTTGATTTCCTCACGGTCGATGGCGGCATCGCCGCTGATGACTTGCTCTGCGATTTCGGGGCTCAGCTCGTGGACGGCTTTTATAGCGAGTCCGATGGCGTATTCTACCTTCGTGGTCTGCGTGATAACGTGCTTCTTGAGCTTGTTGATTTCTTTAATGAAGTTTTCTTTCATGTCACTTATAAAGGGTTAATGTTGTTTAGATGGATAGGTCTTTAGCCGAAGCGTCCTGTGATGTATTCTTCTGTCTTCTTGTTGCTGGGGTTCGTGAAGATGGTGCTGGTGTCGTCTTCTTCGATGATTTCACCTTTGTAGAAGAAGGCAGTGCGGTCACTGATGCGCGAGGCCTGCTGCATGTTGTGCGTGACGATGACGATGGTGAAGCGCTTCTTGAGCTCTAGGACGAGTTCTTCGATTTTCAGCGTGGCGACAGGGTCGATCGCACTGGTGGGCTCATCCATGAGGAGGACTTCGGGCTCGGTGGCGATGGCGCGTGCGATGCAGAGTCGCTGCTGCTGACCGCCTGAGAGTGCCATGCCGCTCGCCTTGAGCTTGTCTTTCACCTCATCCCAGATACTAGCTCCGCGTAGTGCCTGCTCGACGCGGTCGGCGATTTCGCTGCGGCTGAGCTTGTAATGAAGGCGCAGTGGGTAGGCGACGTTATCATAGATGCTCATGGGGAATGGGGTGGGCTTCTGGAAGATCATGCCGACGCGGCGGCGGAGCTTCAGGATGTCGACGCTGGGGTCGAGGATGTTCTGCCCATCGATGAGGATGGCACCTGTGGCGCGCTGCCCGCGGTGGAGTTCAAAGATGCGGTTGTAAGTACGCAGGTGGGTGGACTTACCGCAGCCAGAGGGGCCGATGACGGCGGTGATCTTGTTCTCGCGTATGTCGAGATTGTTGTCGAAGAGTGCCTGCGAGTTGGAGTCGTAGAAGAAGTTGAGATTACGGACGGCGATCTTGATCTTGTCGCCGTTCTCAGCATTGAGTGGGGATGTTGTCATATGATGAAAAAAGGGGGAATATAATTAATTATTGTATAGTATTTCAAGTATTAAGTCAATCGGCTTCCGTATTATCGCTTGTTCTTTTCGCGGAAGAAGTAACGTGTGGCGATGTTCACGAGCAGGATGACTGCGCAGATCACGAGGGCGGCACCCCAGCCAGCTTGCTGTTCGGCAGGGAAGGCTGAGCCCATGCTGTCGTTAATGAAGACCGGCAGATTCGGCGTAGGCATGCTGAAGTACTGGTCAGGCCAGCCGTAGGCACACAGGACGGTGAAGAGCAGAGGGGCGGTCTCACCTGCGACGCGTGCCAGTGAGAGGAGCACACCTGTAGCGAGGCCGTTCTTCGCGGCGCGGGTGACGATGCACAGCGTGGTGCGCATGCGGGTCATGCCGAGGGCGAGGGCGGATTCACGCAGAGTGTTGGGCACCATAGCCATCATGTCTTCTGTCGTGCGCATGATGACTGGGAACATGATGATGGAAAGGGCGATCGAACCTGCGAAGCCGCTAGCGCCCTTCATCGGTACGACGACGATGACGTAGACGAACAGACCGATGATGATGGAGGGCACACCCATGAGGACGTTCGCACAGAAGCGCAGGAAGGCGGCGAAGGCACTGCCTTTCCCAAACTCAGAGATGTAGATGCCTGCCCCCATGGCGAGCGGCACACTGATGATGCACGCTCCGAGGGTGATGTAGACCGTACCGAGCAGCACGTTCGCGATGCCGTTTCCTTCTGCCCCATTCGGCAGGGTGGTATTCGTCAGGAAGGAGAAGTCGTCGAACATCACGCGACCGTGATCCCACACGCTGTAGAGTATCATACCCATGCCACCGATGGCGATAGTGATAGAGATGATGGAGAATAAGACGAGTGCGATGTCGCAGCCCTTTCGGAAGAAGAGCGGGCGAGACTTGAGCTTAGGAGAAATGGATGTCATAAAAAAATGAGAAAAAATGGAAAATATAATCAGAATCTACTCGTGTAGGCTTATCTCGCTTCACCGCGCTTCGCGCTCGTGAGGTGGAGGTAGTACTGGGAGAATGCCTGAATGGAGAAGCTCAGGATGAGCAGGATGAGTCCGAGGGCGAAGAGGGAGCTGAGCTGGAGTCCGTTCGCTTCTGCGAAGTTAGTCGCGAGTGTCGCGGCTATCGTTGTGCCGCTGCCGAAGATGCCTTCTGGTTCTTGCATGAAGCTGCCGATGACGAAGACGACGGCCATGGTCTCGCCGAGGGCGCGTCCCATCCCGACGAAGATACCACCGAGGATGCCGCGTATGCCGTAGCGCATGATGACGTCACGCGTCGCTTCCCAGCGGGTGCACCCGACTCCGTAGGCGGATTCCTTCAGCATGGGAGGGGTCATGCGGAACACGTCGCGCATGATGGCACTCATATAAGGGAGAATCATGAGCGCGAGGATGAGTCCTGCGGTGACGAAGCCGAAGCCATTATAACCTTCCCCGAAGAGCCAGACGGCAGCTTCCTTCACCCACATAGGCATCCATCCCTGCTCGGGATCAGCCTGCATCACGCCGAGGATGACTTCCCCATCCCAGACGAGGTCGATCTGGAAGAGGCTGGCGAGCCATGGCTGTACGGTTTCTGCCATGAAGGGGACGACGATGAACAGACCCCATATACCGTAGATAACGGAAGGAATGGCGGCGAGCAGGTCGACACCCTGTGACAGGGGGCGCGACAGCCAGTCTGGAGTCTCCGTGATAAAGAGCGCAGAGACGAACGCGAGGGGGATGGCGACGATGAGGGCGATGAGGGTACACATCAGCGTGCCTGCAATATTTGGCCACGCGCCATAGACATCCTTCGCAGGATCCCATTCGCTCGACCAGAGGAAGCCGATACCGAAGGTGCTCCATGCGTCAGCGGATTGCACGCTGAGCTGGATGAAGATGCCCAGAACGAGCAGACCGACGATGGAGGCGCAGGACATGCAGAGGGCTTTGAAGATTTTATCTGTGCTTTGCATAGTATGAATCGGAGTTACCGAGTGTGGGGAGGGTAGAGCAGGTAGTTTTTTTAGAAAAGGAGGGCTTAGCTGAGCCAAGCCCTCCTCAGATATCATTACGAATGTGTGTGATTAGATCTTAGGTTCGATCTGTTCGACGACATTCTTAGGAAGCGGGACGTAGTGAAGCTTAGTCGCGGAGTCTGCGCCCTTCTCGAAGCACCACATGAAATACTTCTTCATCGCGGCGCGCTTTTCAGCGGAGCTATCCTTGCGGATGAGGACGTAGGTCACGCCTGTGATAGGCCAGGACTTTTCGCCTGCGACATTAGTAAGTTCCATCACGAAGCCTTCAGCCTTGCTCCAGTCAGCTGATGCTGCGGAAGCGGAGAAGCTCTCAGGGGTAGGAGCGAGGTACTTGCCATCAGCGTTCTCAAGCTGAGCGCATGTCAGACCACCCTCTACAGCGTAGGTGAACTCGGTGTAGCCGATAGCACCTGCCTTCTGGGCGACGATGTTACACACACCAGGGTTCTTCTGACCGCCGAGACCTACTGGCCATGCGACGCTAGGACCTTGACCTACTTTTTCCTTCCACTCAGGGGAGACCTTGGACAGGTAGTTTGTGAAGATGAAGGATGTACCGCTGGAGTCAGAGCGACGGGCGACTGTGATGTTGATAGGAGGAAGACGAAGACCTGGATTGATGCTGGTGATAGCCTTGTCATTCCACTTTGTGATCTTGCCCAGGTAGATGTCAGCGAGCACCTGCTTGCTGAGCTTCAGCTGGCCGTCCTTCACACCGGGGATGTTCACGATGATGACGACACCACCTGTGAGCATAGGGAACTGAATGAGGGCTGCTTCTTCCTGCTCCTTAGCGGAAAGAGGATTGTCAGAGCCTGCGAAGTCCACAGTACCTTCCTTGATCTGGCGTATGCCAGCACCGGAGCCTTGACTCTGGTAGGTGACTTTGCTGCCAGATTCCGCAGAGTAGTCGAATGTCCACTTCTGGTATACTGGGTTAGGGAAGGAAGCGCCTGCACCTGTGAGGTTGACGTCGGCTTGAGCGGTGGCGGCTACTGCTGCCAGGGCTACGAGCATTTTCTTGAACATAATGTTATGTTGTTTTGGTTGTTGTTTTTTGTTTTTAATCCGTTTTTAGGGGATTAGAAATTGACGCGGAACGCTGTGGAGAATGCCCAACCTGTGTAGGCCTTGTCACCTGCGCTGTCTGTTCCGTGGGAGTTAATGTACTCAGCACCCACCATCACACGCATGTGGTCTACATTCTTCGGATCGACGTAGTAGTTCATGCCGAAGTAGAAGCCCTGAATGAGGTCTGCGTATGTTTCGTAAGTGGAGTTATAGTCGTAGTAACGCTTGTAAGTCTTTGCGGCATTAGAGCCTGCGGAGAGCTGGTAGCGGAATACAGCTTCAAAGTGGGGGCTGATGCGGTAGGTAGGAAGAAGAACGACACCGAAGACATTCTCAGCACCTTCATCTGCACCGATGACGTTAAAACCAGCGATCGCATCGGCGAGGAAGGTCATCTTGTCTGTCTTACCCTGCCAGCTGAGAGTGACCACGTCCTGAGCACCTGGACCATTGTAGTCGACATCAGTGCCTGTCACAGCATCACCGCTCGCGTCTATATCAGCGAAGCTGTGCATGTAGCCGAGCGTGAGGCGTCCCATGTCACCTGTAGCCATGCTGAGCTTAGCACCGACCATGTAGGAGGAATCGTCATTGAGATCAGGGCTTGCCCAGTGATTGTCACGTGCGGCGTTCGACCATGCGCCGAGCTGCCAGCCGAACTTGTCCTTCTTGTCGCTGTTCTTGATAGAGATACCGTAGAGCTTGTCAGCGGCGAGTTGGTTTGTGATGAAGGAACGCTCGATCGTGTTGATCTTTGAGCTAGAAGTAGCGTATTCAGCGGTGTAGTCTGCCTTGAACTTACCTACTTGGATAGCGACAGGATCGAATGTGCCTGTGATGGAGAATGTGTCGAGCTGACCTGTGGTCTGACCTGCGTCCCAGTCGTTGTTCGCATACTTTGATGCACCTTGAAGACCACCGACGTTCCAGACGCTCTCAACCTTGAAGTGATTAAACACCTTAGCCTTCGCGCCGACGCGGAAGCGGCGGAATTCGCTGTTGTAGCTTTCTGGACGACCATCTGTACCACCCATGAGGCGATCATCGCCACCTGAAGGATCAAGCCAGTTCATCTGCCACTGAGCGCGGAAGGCGAGGTCGAATTCCTGAATGTAGGGATTTTCTGCATTGTCGCGCTTTGCGTCGAACCACTCGAAGCGTTCAGGAAGCCATTTGTTAAAGTTGAAAGCTGCGGCAGCTTCTTCCTGACCAAGGCTGAGACCAGTTGTTCCCAGAGCAAGGGCGAGCGTGATAAGTGTCTTGTGATTCATATGCGTTCGTATATGTTGGAGTATCTGTTTTTATTTTTTTCAAAGCATGGCTTCGATGCACTCAGTAAACAATAAAATCGCATTTTTGACAAGATTCCTATGGTGAATCAATCGTCACGAAACGCTCATCGTATGTGTCATTTTCGACACAGTCACGCTAACACACTCTCAATAACCACTATATTTTATTATAAAAACAAAACAACCCCCGTTTTCCTCACAGAAAAACGGGGGCGAAAATAAATTATATTTCTGCAAAAAACCTTTTACAGCGGCGCAAACGCCCAGTGAGACAGGCTTTCACTCGCCCCATTCTTGTACGCGACATAAGCGTCCGCATAGTCGAGCGATACCTCGATAACATGGTGCATATCAAAGTAGCGGTAGCAGCCGAGTCGTCCGATGAAAGACACCCCCGCTTCTTGGTCACCGAGTGCGACATATTTTTTCAGCGTTTCTATGTCCACGTCCGTGCGCTTCGGGTAGAAGCGGTCATCATCACGCGTCGCCTCGCGGCTGTACTCATAGAGAATGACGCTCTTCTCATGCGTCTCCCATGGAGAGAAGTACTTATGCTCATGCGCACGCGTAAAAGGCACGGACATATCCGTGTAGTTTAGACAACCGCAGCCCTGTATCTCACCCTCACCGCGCTCATAACGGAAGTCCACCGTACGGTAGCTCAACTCGCCTTCACTGTAATTAAAATATTCATCCAGAGGACCAGAGAAGAACACGTGGTCGAACTCCGCGTTCATCTCCCGACTGTACTCCACCCCTAGCTGCACCTCGATGAGCTCATGCTCCAGCATGCGAGAGATCCACTGCGTATAGCCGCTCATGGGAAAGCCCTGATACTTGTCGAAGTAATAGTTATCATCATAATTAAAACGCACAGGGATGCGCTTAATGATATCAGCACTCAGCTCGCGGGGATGCAGCCCCCACTGCTTAATCGTGTAATCGCGGAAGAATGTCTCATACACCTCCGCTCCGATAAAGCGCAGCAGCTGCTCTTCGGCATTCGCTGGATTCGTGATACTCTTATCCTGCTTACTCTCGATAAAGTCCCTTGCCTCGCTCGGGCTGAGCGACTGATTAAAAAGCTGGTTAATCGTATGAAGATTAATAGGCATAGAGAACACGCCCTTCGCATTCTTCGCCTTCACACGATTAATGAAAGGATGCCACTTGTCGAATCGCTGGACAAAGTCCCAGACACGCTCATTACTCGTGTGGAAAATATGCGGGCCAAAACGATGGACATCCACCCCTGTCTCTTCATCACGTGAGCTAAAACACATGCCTGCTACATGATCTCGCTTGTCTATGACAAGTGAAGCCACACCTACATCGGCTAAACTTCTCGCTATGGTGCTACCAGCGAGACCTGCTCCTATTATGAGTACGCGTTTCATATGGGAAAACAGCGTAGCAAGAACTCGCTACAGCGTCAAGTATATTTAAAGCATGACTATATCCTAATATGATCACATCTAAGTAAACGCTAGATATCACAGAGTGTTCGATGGCGGTTCAATCTTTTTTTCGATAAAAGTGATTTTTCGTATTTTGATACTTGCGTCACTGAAGGCTGTGTGATATATATGGTAGTACATTAATCGCCATTTTTCATGAAAGCATTACAGTCCATCCGCCGTCAGAAAAAAGCATTCACACTCGTGGAGCTTATCGTTGTTATTGGTATCCTCGCCGTACTAGGTTCAATCGGCTATCCGCTCGTGATGAGCCAGCGTAACGCTGGTGACCGAGCTAAAGCTCAGGAGAATCTCAAGCAAGTAGGTGCTATGCTCAAGGCATTCCGTGATGATAATTCAAGCTACCCATGCGACGAGACCGCAGACACTCTCCTCGATGAAAAGCCTGAGTTCGATTTCGGTGACCTCAAGGGTAATAACTCCAACGCCTACTTCCGTCAGCTATTCTACAGCTCTGCAAACACAAGCGAGAAGGTCTTCTTCGCGAAGATCGAAGTCGATGGTAAGCAGACAAAGGAAGGTGATGACAAGATCGCTAAGGGTCAAGCTCTCGAACCAGGTGAAAACGGCATGTCCTACGTCATGCAGAAGAACACCGAAGATCCTGCGATGAAGAACGGCATCTCTGGTAACCGCCCTGCCCCTATCGTCGCCACCTCTCTCTTCCCATCTAAGGATCCCTACGTCGCTGACGACATCAAGGTCGACTACGCATCCTTCCTCGGTAACTTCCTCGTCTTTAACACAGACAGCTCCATCACTAACCCGAAGGACGACATCAAGGAATCTGAAGAAAGCGATGAAGTAGGTCGCTTCGCCGAAGGCAAGTCCCTGTACCCAGAAGACCGCCGCGGTCGCAGTACAGCTGGAAAGTACATGATCCTCACTCCTGAGTTTTAATAGATTTACCTACAAATAACCTATTCTCTCTCCCATTTGATACGCGCTTCTGATTATTTCGGAAGCGCGTATTGCTTTCAATTAGCAGAGAAATGTCTTGCTACACGCCGACGAGCTAGGTAAAGTAAGTGCATGGATACACGCCTTGTCATTTCCCTTGAAGACTTCCCCCCAGCAGGGCTTCAGATAAAAGGAGAACTAGACGCTAGCCTCTTCGGTCTCGACGACTCAGACGTGAAGAGTATAGGGTCTCTGCGCTATGATCTGCATGTGCAGCTCTTCGACACCGAGCTGCTCGCGCACGGTCGCGTGGAGGCTGATTTTCGCTTCAGCTGCGTACGCTGTCTTCAGCCAGTGGACTACTGCATCGCACTCGATGCCTTCGCCATGAGTGAAGACGTGTCACAAAAGCTCAGCGTCGAGCTCACCGACGAGATGCGCGAAGAGCTCCTCTTAGAGCTACCACACTACCCAAAATGCGAGCTCAATGGTGATGAATGCAAAATAAATGCTGAAATTCTTGATTTTAGTCTGGACAAAGACCCCTCATTAGGTGTAGAATCCGCAACCGCAAGTCGAGAAAGTGTCTGGGATGCTTTAGATGAGCTGCCGAAAGGTGATTGAAGGATGCGAATCCCCCATCACGACAGGTAGATGATAAGCAAATCAGCTCGCGGCGTGCAATAATCACACTCCAATAGCAATAACTCTTTAACAACATCATATTATGGCAGCTCCAAAACGCAGAACATCAAAGATGAAGCAGCGCTCCCGCCTCGCCGCTCAGGCTTGGAAGGCACCAAAACTCGGCAAATGCCCTAAGTGCGAAGCCGCAGTTCCTGGTCACACCGCATGCGCTACATGTGGAACATACACGAACCACAAGGGTATTGAGATCGTCGTCAAGCTCATTGACTAATCTCTACTCCGATTTCATTCAATTTTTTTACGGCCGCTCAGTTTGCACTGAGCGGTTTTTTGTGTGCTGTGGGCTCGTAGCTCTATGCCTTCGGCTTTTTATCAGGCTTCGGCTCTATTTAATACCACGCACTGGGCTTACCCACTCTTCCGTGGAAGGCGCGAAGCGTGTTGCTGTTCTACGCTTACGCGTTTGCCACGAAAGATAAGTGTCGCGCTAGCGCGCGCGGTGAAGGAGCGTCAGTTTCAGGTGTGTACGCCATGCTGGGTTTGCGTCACAGGCGCGTGCGACTCACAGCTAGGAGGAAACTGACGCTGCCTTGCCCTGCGCGCTCGGCTCTTCCGCGAGGACTTTCCCCTCACACTCCCAGCAAGAACGCCCGTCCTTGCATCCTGCCAGAGCTGCGCGCCCCTCTGGACTCCCATTTAGGTGTCGCGTACGTTTAGAAAAAAATGCGAGCAAGTCGTGAATGACTTGCTCGCTAAAATAGCACTAGGCCTTGGGCTTCTTATCAGGCTTCGGCTCTTTATCAGGCTTCGGCTTAGGGTCAGGCTTCTGGCTTTCCTCTTTTTTCTTGCGGCGCTCTTCTTCACGCTTCTGCTTGCGCTCACGCTCTTCTCGCTCTTCGCGTCGTATGCGCTCTTCTCGCTCGTGCTGGCGGCGTTCGCGCTCTTCCATACGATGCACTCTATCGGCGACCTCGAAGGCAGCTACACGAGCTTGATAATTCCCCTCGCGTCCAGCGCGTTCCAGCCAGTAGAGCGCGTCTTGGTAATCAGCGAGATCAAATGCCGTCTCTAGCATCAAAAATCCAGCCGCTGCTCCCGCATCTGTATCACCGTTACGCGCTGCACGTTTGTACCAAGATATAGCTTCTCTGTACGAGTAAGGCACACCGGGGCGGCCGACGTGGTACACGTTTGCCAGTATCTGCTGCGCCGCTAAGACTCCGTTATACCCCGCGCGCTCGTACCAGCGTGTGGCTTCATACCAGTTCGGGGTGACGTAGCGTCCATTGCTGTACACCTCACCGAGGGCGAACTGCGCCTCTGGCAGGTAGAGGTCAGCCGCATTGTGCAAGCGGGGGAGGAACTCTTCTGGCTTCGCGTCGGACTTGCTCATCTGAGAGACAGCGAGTGTGTACTCACTCTGGCGGAAGGCGAGCTGCTCGGGGGTGAGCTGCACGCATGACTGGAGTGCCAGCGATGCTAATACGGTGGTAAGGAAATGTCGTGCTTTCATGATTTAAGATAGTTCTTACACTAACAGAATAAGTTAGAACTGTCAATGTTATATTATCTAATAAGATCGAGCACTCAGACCAGACCATGGTACGTAGAAAGCCACCCTCTTCTGGAGAGGATGGCTTCCGAATAAGTTGCTATAAAAGCTATTAGCCAAGGAGCTCAGCTACGTCTGCGCGCTCAGCGAGGAGCTCGTCGCATGTAGCAGCGATCTTTTCCTTGGAGAACTCGTCGATAGGAAGACCTTCGACGATGGTGTATGTACCATCTGCGTTCATGCGTGTAGGCTGGGAGCAGATGATGCCAGCTGGGAGGTCGTAGGCGTTACCTTCAGTTGTGATGGTGCAGACGGAGAACCAGTCGCCTTCTGGCGTTGGGTTTGCAAGCATCTGTACTGTCTTGAGCGCTGCGTTCGCTGCGGAAGCTGCGGAGGAGAGGCCACGTGCCTTGATGATAGCTGCACCGCGCTGCTGAACAGTAGCGATGAACTCACCCTTGAGCCATTCGATGTCGCTGATCACTTCTGTGACAGGCTTGCCGTCGATCTTGGCGTTCGTGAAGTCAGGGTACTGAGTAGCGGAGTGGTTACCCCAGATGCACATGTTTGTGACGCTGGAGGAGTGAACGCCTGCCTTCGCTGCGAGCTGGCTCTTAGCGCGGAGCTCGTCAAGCATGGTCATGGCGAAGAAGTTTTCCTTTGGAAGGCCTGTTGCGTTGTGCATCGCGATGAGACAGTTCGTGTTGCAGGGGTTACCTACGACGAATACCTTGCAGCTTGGCTTAGCGTTTTCGCCGATTGCCTTACCTTGGCCGACGAAGACCTTACCATTGATGCCGAGGAGATCCTTACGCTCCATACCTGCTTTGCGAGGGACGGAACCTACGAGCATGCACCAGTCAGCATCCTTGAATGCTACTGCTGGATCGTCCGTAGCGACGATACCTGCGAGAAGAGGGAATGCGCAGTCATCAAGTTCCATGACAGTGCCTTGGAGCTTTTCGAGTGCAGGTGTGATTTCAAGAAGCTTGAGGATCACAGGCTGATCTGCTCCGAGCATTTCGCCAGAAGCGATGCGGAAAAGAAGAGAATAGGCAATGTTGCCAGCGGCGCCAGTTACAGTTACAGTTACAGGTGTTTTCATAACGCAGTCCATTATGCCTAGACTCGCGTTTTAGTCAATCTTAAAATCTCTATTCCTGAGCCAAATGCCTAATTTTTGTCTAATAACTAGGGCTCGGGGCAAGTGCTTGCATCGCGCAGGGTTTTTCCCAGCGCAGAGAGCGCGCTATAGCCTGCTCCGTATAGAGCAGCGCGGCTTCTACTGCCTGCTCCAGCGGCTGACCGCTGGACATGCCAGCGGCGATGGCAGCCGACAGGGTGCAGCCTGTGCCATGCGTGCTGACTCCTGCGATGCGAGGGTGTGACCAGTGGCGGGGCTGCCCTTCTGCGCTCACCAGTATGTCCGTGCAGTGATCTCCAGCGAGATGTCCCCCCTTCACAAGGATGGCGCAGCTGTACTTATGCTGTAGTGCCACGCCTGCGCGTTCGAGTTCCTGCACATTCGTGATGCTCATGCCGTCTAAGAGCGCGGAGGCTTCATCGAGGTTCGGCGTGAGTAGGCAGGCGCGTGGGATGAGGCATTCTTCATAAGCCGCGATGGCTGCTTGCTGCATGAGTGGCTCACCAGCAGAGGCTATCATGACGGGGTCGATAACGAGTGGGATATGCCTGTACTCTTCTTCATTCAGGACAGCGGCGACGCCTCGCACGATGTCTGGGGAGTAGAGCATGCCCGCCTTGATCGCTGACACGGGGTAGCTCTTCAGCGAGAGGCGCAGCTGGGCAAGGACGAATTCTGTCTCCATGGGGACGATGCTTTCGACCAGCCCAGGTACTTCGCTCACCGCACAGGTGAGCACAGTGAGTGGATAGCAGCCTAGAGCGACACCAGCCTTCAGATCTGCTTGCAGTCCTGCACCAGCGGAGCAGTCTGAGCCTGCGATGCTGAGCATCACAGGGTAGTTATCTTGAAGGCGGGTTGTATCGCTCATACTGCCTGTGCTGGATTAGGCCTTGAAGCTCGTTTCGAGAGCGGAGGCGACACGCAGAAGTCCAGCTTCGGAATAATGCGCACCGAGGAGCTGCACGCCTATGGGGAGTGCGCCATCGGGGCGTGGTGTCGGGATGCTGATACCGGGGAGTCCTGCTAGGTTCGCAGGGATGGTGTAGATGTCCGCGAGGTAGGTCTGAAGCGGTGTGAGCGCGCTGTCATGCAGCTTAGGCGCGGCGGTGGGTGCGACTGGGCTGATGATGTAGTCCACGTCGGCGAATGCCTTGCTAAAGTCGCTAGCGATGAGGGAGCGCACCTTCTGCGCGCGTCCGTAGTACGCGTCATAGTAGCCGCTGGAGAGCACGTAAGTGCCGAGGATGATGCGACGCTTCACTTCTGCGCCGAATCCCTCGGAGCGTGAGCGTACATAGAGATCTTCAAGCCCTTTCGCCTCAGGGGCGCGGTAACCGTAGCGCACGCCGTCGAAGCGCGAGAGGTTCGACGATGCTTCCGCACAGGCGATGACGTAGTAGGTGGAGACGACAGCCTCTGTGTGAGGGAGCGATATTTCGCATATTTCTGCGCCGAGCTCTTCGAGCTTCTTAAGACTGAGTTGCAGAGCATCGTTCACTTCAGGGTCATTGCCAGCGGAGAGGTATTCCTTCGGAATGCCAATTCTTGTACCAGCGATGGGCTGACCGAGCTGTGCGGTGAAATCTTCTGCGGGCTTCTGGGAGCTCGTCGAGTCCTTCTTATCATGCCCTGTGAGGGCGGAGAGTAAGAGAGCGGCGTCTTCTACGTTCTGCGTGAGCGGTCCTATCTGGTCGAGTGATGACGCGAAGGCGACGAGGCCGTAGCGAGAGATGCGGCCATAGGTGGGCTTCAAGCCGACGATACCACAGTGTGAGGCAGGCTGGCGTATCGAACCACCAGTGTCAGAGCCGAGAGCCGCGATGGCGATGCCACCTGCGACAGCAGCCGCCGAGCCGCTGGATGAACCACCGGGCGCATGCGCTTCGTTATGAGGATTCGCCGTCGCGCCGAACGCGGAGTTCTCACCATGCGAACCCATGGCGAACTCATCCATGTTCGCGCGAGCGAAGGGGATAGCCCCCGCAGCTTTCAGCTTCGCGACGCTCGTGGCATCGTAGGGGGAGATGAAGTTCTCCAGCATGCGTGAAGCGCAGCGTGCGGGCTCGCCCTTCACACAGATATTATCTTTGATAACGATAGGGATACCACCAAGGGGGAGGCTGAGATCCGCGTGCTTCGCGGCTTCGAGTGCGACCTCCTTGCCGTAGGAGAGTAGTGCCTTGAGGGAGGGATTACGCGCTTCTGAGCGTTCTGCGAGAAGTTCGACGAGTTCTGGAGCAGAGATCTGCCCTGCTGCCAATTGCTGTTTCCAGTGGGAAATGCTTCCGAATAACATGAGATAAAGCTGTCTAGTGTGGAACTTAGTGGGCGGATTCTACTACCTTTGGCACGCGTACCTGCCCATCGAGCGATGCAGGCGCGCTCGCCATGGCTATCTCCTGACCGAGGCTATCGCCCAGCACATCGGTGCGGGTGACATCGGTGTCAGGCAGAGGATGGGTCATAGGTGCGACACCTTCTACATCCCACTGGGTGAGCTGGTCCACATGCTGGAGGATCTGACCGAGGTCTTGCGTGAAGCGAGCGGTCTCGTCTTCACTGAGGTCTAGTTTTGCGAGCTTCGCGATGTAGCTCACGTCGATGCTGGATTCGGACATGGTGTATGGCTGGGATGACTGGGTGAGTGCTGAGTTATAGTGAGGTGCGGAAGAGGTAGAGGCAGAGGTGGAACACACCATAGAGTGAGCCTAGGAGCACGACGAGTAGGAAGATATTCTCCCAGAGCAAGCGTCTAGTCGAGTTAGTCGACTCGATGCTCGTGTTCACACGCATGCGCTGCTGACGACGACGCTCTAGCACCTCTTCAGGCGGGTCTATTTTCACCCAACATCTAGGTGTCTGTCCAGCTTTATCTGAATTACGTTTCGAATTTTTACGTTCTAAAAAACTTCTTTGACGGTTCATATGTACTCCTTTCTGCTTTAAAAAATGTATATAACTAGATACCACACAGTCATCAGCACGCAAGCTGATACAATGAGTGGAAGGTGAAAGAATACCCCTTTCTTCAGCTCATCGAGCAGCTGTGCGCGTGTCGTACCCCAGATTTTTGCCTGATCGGGGCGTATGTTAAAGCACTCGACGTAGCGGTAGCGTTTCTCTCCGATGAAGGCTTCGTGCAGGTCGTTTTCTGCGCGATCCAGCTTCGTCAGTCCGTTAATCAGGCGTTCCTCTATCCCCTTCGGCGACCACTCGGTGGGGTCGAGCGAGGAGAGTACCATGAGGTGACGTGACAGGCACTCATGGATCTGCTTGAGTTCCAGTTTCTCCGCATCCATCGCTTGGACTTCGCGCTCGATACGGCGCACGACATTATGTATCTTCATCCCGAGCTCATCGAGCTGCGCTGCGAACTCTACCTTATGCTGCTTAATACGCTCTAGTTCTTGATGCTGCTCTTCCCACTCCGCCTGCTGCTGCTCGAAAAAGGCAGCCTGCGCGCGCGCATCTTCTGCCTGCTGGCGTATCTGCGTCGGCGAATAGCTTCTACCGTCAGCCTCTATGGGGTTAAGCTCCATCTGACGTGGTGGAGCAGAGTGGGCGCGTGGACGTTGTGGTGGTGCTTGCATCGGGGGATGGGGTCTAGTGTGATGAAAACTTATTTCTTTAAGAAAAGTTAAAGAAATTTCTCATCATTGTCAAGAGAAAAAGCTATTTATACGAAGCAGCTAATCTCAGACTGACCCATTCAAGAAACGCGGATAGATCACCTCCTCTAATGACTCTTCCTTCTAATTGACGTAACGATATTACACGGATGGAATAGCGTAATGAAAATACAATACATCCTCACCATTCAGCGAAAAAGAATACAGCTCAAGTAATCCTATTACTTGAGCTGTATTCTTTCTATAAATTTACAATTACAGCACAGCTTACTAGAAAAAGCTGCTTTGGTTCGACCTTAGCGACGACCGCGAACGGTGTACACATTCGGCGTGCGTGCTGTCTCAGGCTCGCGTTCGCATGCAGGAAGCATGGCGTTGAGCGCGCGACCTTGGATGGTCTTTTTCATGCCTGCGTCATTGATCTTTGTGATTTCCTGTGCCTTAGCGAGTGCTTCTTTTCTGTCCTGCTCCTTCTTCGCCTTAGCCTCTTCGTATTGTCTGAGGCTTGCTTGCTGGCGTGGAGTCGCGATGGATTTAAGCGTTTCTGCGCTGACGTCATCTTTGCTGACAGTGGGAGCTGCCTGTGCGATGCAGCAGGAGCCGAGAAGAACGAGTACTGAGAAGAGTTGAGAAGATTTCATGGTGAACTTCTACATTCTAGTAAGTCGGATCGCGACTGTCAAGTTGATTTTTCCCTGCCTGAGTAGATTTTTTACTTTTAATCACAGTTTTTCATCAGCGTACCGATGACTGGGTGCGTCACGAGTTCTTTACCCAGTGCTTCGCCCTCGGCTTTTGAAGGAAGATCATGCTGGCTATGGTAGCCTTCTGACATGAGGAAGGGGATGATGTGGACGCGCGCGGAACGCATGGAGCTCAGCTTGTCCTCGACACGCGCGTCTTCTCCGAAGCGTGCGAGGGCTATCTCGGTGTCGGGAAATAGCTTCTCCAGTCGTCGGCAGAAGAGTTCAGGCTCGGGTGCTGGGCTCTGGGAGCTCGCTGTATTATGCGCGACGAGCAGGAGAGCATCGCCCTCGCGCATGCGGGGCTTCAGATGGTCTGCAAGCAGCTGCACGAGCCATGGAGAAGCACCGAGCACAGGCTGCATGATGAGGCGAAGCTTCTGTGAGATGCCTCGCGACTGCTGCTGATACGCATCGGCGATTTCCTTCTCCAGTCGCTCACCGCTGGAGTAGCCACTCTGCATCATCATGGGGAAGACGAGGGTGGGCTTCCCCGCAGGGGGGAGCTTATGAGCAGCGAGTGAGCCTAGGGCACTGAAGTAGGTGCGCCCTTCGGGCAGATGGATACCGGGAGGGGCGATGCCAAGGGCTTTTTCTGAGTAGCTGACGACGAGGTAATATCTCTTGTCTGCGGTGAGTTTTCTGTAAAACAGAACGGCGGCGATGATGAGTGAGCACTGTGAGAGCGCGAAGTGGAAGTAGATGAGATTCCATAGCTCCTTCGCACGTTCAGGGGAGATGCCGTCCTGCATCAGCTCATGACCACAGTAGTACGAGCCCCAGATGGCGGCGGCAAAGGCTGCCGCGCATAGGATGAAGCCTAGACACGTGGCTTTCTGGCTACGATTCTTCATGATGCGATAAAAAGAAAAAAACTGGTGCCTCGTGAGGCACCAGTGAAAGGGATGGAGATGGCGATTAAGCCTTGCTCGCGTCTGCGGCGTTAATATCGCCAGCGATGAGCTGATCGGACTTCATGACTTCATCCTTCAGGTTGTGCTTACGCGCAAAGAGGAGTACCACCGGCGCGGCGATGAAGACGGATGAGTACGTACCGAAGACCACACCGAAGAGCATCGTGATCGCGAAGTCATACATGGAAGCACCACCGAAGGCGATGAGCGAGACGAGCACCGCGATGGTGGACAAGCTCGTGAGCATCGTACGTGGCAGCGTGTCGTTGATCGCCTTGTTCATGATGTCAGAGAGCTTATCATCAGGCTCAGCGAGGCGGATGGCTTCACGGATGCGGTCATAGATCACGATGGTGTCGTTAATCGAGTAACCTGCTACCGTGAGGAATGCACCGATGTGGATAATATTCAGCTCTGTGCCCATGAGGACGACGAGACCGATAACGAAGAGCAAGTCATGCCCGATCGCGACGAGTGCCCCCATGGAGAAGGACCATTCGAAGCGTATCGCCAGATAGATGGAGATGCCGAGCAAGCCTGCGAGGATGGCGTATATAGCCGTCTGGAAGAAGGTCGCGCCGAGGGCGGCACTCACGTTATCCACACTGGGGATGGGAACGGCAGCCATGGCGGGGAGCTCCTTGCGCAGACGCTCGTCGATGAGTGTCGCTTCCTGCGTGGAGGCACAGCGGATCTTGATATTGAAGTCACCTGCACTGGAGAACTCCTGCACAGTGGGCTTCTTAGAAAGCTTCATCTTATCCGTCACGGCCTGCACCGCGTGGTAGTCTACCTTCGCCTCCGCAGGGATGACATAGGTAATGGAACTACCACCTGTGAAGTCGATGCCGAGTGCCTTGTCCTGACGGACGGCAAAGGCATAGATGAGAGCCCCTACGATGAAGATAGAGGAGCCGATGGCGGCAACCTTACGCCACTTGAGGAAGTCGAAACGCTTCCCTTGGAAAGGCGCGCGGGAGAACTTCATATCCTTAAGCGCACCGAAGTGTTCTGTCCAGAAGAAGAGCACACGTGTCACGACGATAGCACCGATGAGGGAGGTGATGATACCGACGGATGTCGTCACAGCGAAGCCCTTAATCGAACCACTAGCGAGCCAGAAGAGGATCACCGCGGTGAGCAGTGAGGTGACGTTCGAGTCAAAAATCGCAGAGAAAGCCTTCTCATACGCATTACGCAGGGCGACGAGGAAGTCGCGCCCCTGAGCACGCTCTTCACGCATACGTTCGTAGATGAGCACGTTCGCATCGACAGCGACCCCCATGGTGAGCACGATACCAGCGATACCGGGGAGCGTGAGCACGAAGCCAAAGAGGCTCATGAGACCGAGGAGGATGAGGGCATTAATGGTCAGACCGACCATGGCGACCATACCAGCCATGCGGTAGTACCAGAAGCAGAAGACGAAGATGGCGCAGACGCCGATGAGACCAGCGAACTGTCCCTGCTCGAGGGCGGTCTTGCCCAGCTGCGCGCTCACGTCCTTGCGGCCTTCGACGCGCAGGTCATTAGAAAGTGGGTTAGCGAGAGCCTTGCAGAGTTCGTCGGCTTCCCCAGGTGCATTGAGACCCTGGATGATGAAGTTCTTGCCCAGAGTGTCGTTCACGTGTGGCGCACTCTTTACCTTGTTATCCAAGACGACGGCGAGTCTATCCTCACCCTTGCGCATGCCTGAAGTCAGGCGGTTAATTCTCTGTGCACTGTCATTACTGAGGACGACATCGACTACACCACGCTGTGTCGCACTAGGGCGTGCGGAGACGATATCCTTACCAGTGATACTCAGATCCTGCTGCTGAGCGGCGACTTGCTTCTGGACGACGAGGTAGTGAATGACATGCTCGCCCTTCTTATTGAGCATAGGCTTGCCTGTGTCGGCGTCATGCTGCGGGTACTCCATGAGAGTGTACTCCGTCAGGTTCATGCTCATAGGAAGCGCAGCAAGCCGAGGCTCGCGAAGCTGGAGAGCAGCCTCGGGATCGGCGGCGATCTTCGCTGCGTACTCAGCCTTCTTAGCCTCGTAGTCGGTGATGATATCATTCACCTCGGGCGTAGCGAGGATGGCATTGTACTCTGGATGCACGGCGAGGAGGTCGAGACGCACGAGCTTCGTGAGCATGCGCACCATGGAGTCGAGCTTCACCTTGTTCTTCTCAGGATCTTTATCGAGCTGAGGGATCTGGAGGAGGATCTTGTTACCACTGTAGATGATCTGCACTTCGCTCGTGCCTGTGGAGTTCAGACGGTCATTGAGAATGTCAACAGCCTGTTCCATGTCCGTAGGACTAGGAGGGGTGCTCTCCCCTGTCGTGCTGTCTATCCTAGGCTGCACTTCAAGAGTGAGCTCAGCACCACCGCTGATGTCAATACCGTAAGGAACACCATTGCTGACGAGCGAGACGAAGGAAAAGGTCGCGAGACCGAGAATGAAAATACTGCCTGCGATGCGCATGATGCGGTTACTCTCCGAGGACAGGTACCAGAAGAAGGCACCGAGGAGGAGAATACCCGCGAAGAATATGAATCCAGGGCTGGAAAAAAATGCGTGAAGTGTTTCTAACATGAGACTGTTGTATGATGAAAGCGCAGATTCTAGCATAACAACGTACGACGGTCAAGTGCGCACTCGCGGCATCGCGATTTTTTTCTTGATCACATCATCGCATAATATAAATTCAGCGAACGGCTCTCAGCCTAGTGCGAAGAGCCGTTCGTGTAATCATGCAGTCGTGTCCGCTTAGCCCTTCTTACGGCGGCGGCGCGCGACGAGTGCAGCGAGGGCGAGCAGGCTCAGTGTGGCGGTGCTAGGCTCAGGGATATAGAGAACTATCTGACCTCCTTCCATTGCGTAACCGAGGGCTTTCTGAGTGTAGTCCACGCCACCAGCTGAGAACTGGAGGGTGATATCATTGTACTCTATAGCACCTAAGCTTGTCACACCATCGAGGATGAAGGCGGCGAACTGCTGACCACCTGTGCCAGTCTCTGTGTAGTCGTTAAGCACTCCCAGATCAAGCGTGAGTGAGCCAGATGCACCAGTGAATAAGCCCGCTACTCCTGAGACAGTCCAAGCCTGAACATTAGTCACCTCACCGCCCTCAAGCGTGTTGAAGGTGAGGTTCGCCGATTTTACCGCTGTGATACTTCCTGTGAGTGTCGTGTTGCTATAAGCGATGCTCGCGCCAGCGGCCACTGAGAAGCTTGCTGTATCTAGGACGGAATTAGCGATACTTACACTACCTGCGAGTGTGAAGTTACCTGTGTTCTCGGTATTGAAGCTCACGTAGTTCAGCGTCACGCCTGTGAGCGTGGTCACTGTATCCACTGCCGTGAGGCTCACATTCGAGAAGCTGACATTCTCATAGTTCGCTCCATCAGAGGTGATGGTATGCACGGAGCGTGCAATGGGAGAGCCTGCGATGGTGGCATTGCTGAGATTCACCTTGTTGAAGCTAGCAGTCCCGACACTACCGCCTGCTGCTTGTCCCACGATGCTGGCATCAGAGCCGCCCTTGCCCGTGATGGCGACTCCACCGACAGACATGTAGCTAGAGCGGATGGTCGCTCCCTCTGCCAGAGTAGCCGAAGTGATCGTCATGTTCGCCCCCGAAGCGGTGTCGGTTTGGAGCGTAGCTCCCGCACTAAGTTCTGCTACGGCTATGGTGTTATCCGCACCGCCGAGTTCTAGCGTGCCCGATGTGACCCTGACCATGGCATTGCTGGCGGTAACTGTCTGGCGCAGGCTAAGCTTGTTCGCCGTGACTAATCCACCCTCACCAGCTAATGAACCAAATGTATAGGCATCACCCGCAGCATTATTGAAGCCGAGAGCTGTGTTCACATTCGTCGTAGCACTCGCGGCGAAGATGGTCGAGCCGTTCGCGATATCAACATCCAGACCATTGTTCGCATGGTTCGCGTTATCTGCTTGTGCGCTTAAGATGAGTGTACCACCATTAATATCGACATTCTTTGTGCCTTTCCCTGTGTGAGTGATGAGGCCTTCGCGCATGATGAGTGTGCCTGTATCAGCGACTGAAATCGTACCAGTACCATCACGGTCAGAGATACCGCCTGCTAGATCGAGTGTGCCCGCGACATTGACTTCATTATTATGAACAGAATAATTGGATAGCATGAAGGCACCCTGATCCCCAAACTCACTTTCTACGGTACTGGAGACCTTCAGCGTGGTGTCCTGCTCAATGTTTAGAATAGTAGTAGCCTCGCTAGCACTGAGGACGACGCTATGCACCTCGTAGGTACCGCCTCCTGTAATCGTCGTCGTGTCACCGCCGAGAGCTAAGCGCACATTATCCTTCAAGCTCGAACCAGCAGCTACCCTGACGGTGTAGCCCTCATCCTCGCGCAGGTAGCGATCCGTCGTGCTATCAGCAATGATCGCGCCGCCTATACTGAGGATACCTTCTCTTGACGTGGCGAGGATACGACCACCGCTGAGACTGCCTGTACCTAGCTTTATGTTGTCATTCGTGTTAGCATCGGGGTCAAAAAACAAGGTGGCAAACTCCAAGGTCGAGCCATCTTCACGAATCACGCTCGTGCTTTCGTAATTCGCAAGTCCATAAAAAAGAATAGTCCCTCCACTCTTAATCGTCGCAGTGCCACTACCCAATGCATTCTCCGCGTCAATCTGTAGTTCCGCGCCGTCATTGACGATGACACCACCTGCGAGGTCATTGCTTTTGGTGATTACGAGCGCACCCCCATTAACGGTGACAACGCCTGTGAAATCGTTAAAACTGTTACCTAAAACGAACTCCCCACCCCCTTCTTTAGTGAGTGTGGTCGAGCCTGTGATGACACCCTCACTCCCAAATTGTAAATTTCCTTCTCCACTCACGACGATGGATGAAGGGGCGACTTTTCCCTCGATAGAAATCAATCTACTTAAACCCTGAATATCATTGGTAAAGGTGACACTATCGAAGCTCTCGAAGGTGTCAGCTCCAGTCCACCCAGCACCACCAGTCTCCCATACTCGCTCAGTGTTATCCCAAGTGAGCGATGCCGAGGCGCGAGCCGCCGTGTAGACGAGATTACCATTACTAATACTCAGCCCTGTCTGAGAAGCACCAGCACCGAAGTCGACTGAGAAAGCCGATATATCGGTCAGGTCATCCATATTATCTAGGATGGTGTAGCTCTGACCTGCGGCGAAGCCTCCCGTGATGCTAGCCTGTATCGTGACTTGAGCTCCCGAATGGACTGTAAGCTCAGCTGTCGTCAGTGAGGCTTGAGTTTCTGATAGAGTGAGATTTAGGAACACATTCCCATCCAGCGTCAAGCTCCCTATAGATGAGCCAGCGAGCACGGTAAGACTGCTACCTGAGAGGCTGAGATGAAGATCGTTTGCAGAGACCGCTGAGCCTGTCACCGCGAGTGAGGAGCCGCTTTGCATATTCACACTCGCGCCATTCGAGGCTAGACTGGTGGCGCTAATCGCGCTACTGACATCGTAGATAGTACCTTCTACGCCGTTGAAAGTGATCGCATTTGTCGCAATAGTGCTATTTTCGATAGTCGATAAGCCAGCCCCTACATCGTAGGTGATACCGTCGTCATGATGGGTGATAGAGAGTGCACCTTTACCAGAGACTGCTGTTCTAGCCTCTCCTCCGAATGCCAAGGCAAGACCACGTGAGCCAGAGGTGATATTACCTGAGAATTCAGACATGTCACCATTAAAGGTGTAGTTATGATTTCCGTTGGTCGTGCCATTCTTATTCCACCCCAGAATGTTACCAGCACCATGAACTTTTCCGTTAAACGTGAAGTCTCCGTTTGTGTTCCCATCGCCGATGAGCCAGCTTTCGACGAGTATATTATCAACAGAGACCCCAGAGTTACCTTGGAAATACTGGTTTGCGGCGGCTGTGAATTTCATGGTGACATCATCCTCGTTTGTGTCGAATAATGTGACCGAGTCGTCATTACCGTCTATATCTATTCGTACAAGCTCATCGGCGTGAAGAGTGCTAGCGCAGAGCACGCTGAGTGGCAGTAGAGCTTTGCGTAATGAGAGCGGCAGAGTGATTTTCATATATTAATAATTCTATTTTTTTACAATAAGAAGGCGAGTTCTTCAGTTACATTAACGTTCTCAGAATGGAAAGTCAATATTAAAGTATTATGATAGCTGCAAAAATTAAACAAGCGGCAAATGGGACCTAATGGATTCTCCATCAAAGTCGCTATACAAGCGATAGAGCACTGCGCAGCGAAGACCACTGAGTGAGTGTAGCTTTATTATGTCGCGTCTCTCATGAATCTATGCTAATGTGGTGAGCGTCTAGTATGAAAATCATGATAAAAGCCACCCCCAGTGCGAAGAAGAGCGCGCTCCTAGGCTGGGAGGATCATCCCGACTCCACGAGCCCTGTACTCCGCGTGAAGATAGCCGCCCCGCCCATAGATGGGAAGGCGAACAAGCTGCTCATCAGCTTCCTCGCAGATACTCTCCAGCTGCGTCGCTCCGAGGTGAAGCTGCTGCATGGCGAGGGCGCACGCCTAAAGCTCATCGAGATACCCGATGAGGCGCAGGCACGGCTGGAATCTCAGCTAAATTCTAACCTCCCTTAGTTTAATCTTGTAAAAATAATCAAATCCGCTAAGATTACGCCATACAAGGCGTACCCCGCGGGGCATACGCACTCACTCAGAACTACAGAATTCAATCATCTATTATGGCCAATCTTAATAAAGTAATGATCATCGGGAATCTCACAGCCGACCCAGAACTCCGCCAGACTCCACGTGGTACTCCCGTGACGGAGCTACGTCTCGCCGTGAACCGCTTCGTCGGCGGTGGCGCAGAAGGAGGTGAGCGTCGCGAAGAGACCACCTTCCTCGACGTGACATGCTGGGGTCGCCTCGGCGAGATCGCCGCGTCTTATCTCCAGAAGGGACGCCCCGTCTTCATCGAAGGCCGTCTACAAATGGACAGCTGGGAAGACAAGCAAACAGGCCAAAAGCGCAGCCGCATCCGCATCGTAGCTGAGAATCTACAACTCCTCGGCAGCCGTGACGGCGCACAGGGCGGTGGCGGTGGCGGCGGAAACTACCGCCAGAACCAGTCCTCCCAGCAGAACTACAACAACAACAGCGGCGGTGGTTCTTATAACAACAATGGCGGAGGTTACAATAATAACAGTGGCGGGGGGTATAACAACAACGGCGGTGGCGGCTACAATGACCAGCACAGCTTCCAGCAGCCCTCTCGTCCTGCGCCTAGAGCCCAGCCCATCCCTGAGGAAGACGACGACATCCCATTTTAAAGCACAGATTCACCAACGAGCCTATCCACATCTCGAACAATTTTCTAAGAGAGGCAGCGTGAGTTGCCCCTCTTTTTTCTATCTCTACCCTAAAATATCGCAATAAGTGAATACTTTGTGCTTGCATGACGTAGCGCGACGCGATAAGCTGGCTGAAAGCCCCTGAACCTAACTCATGGACAGCACCACCACCACGCAAGCAGCGGAAGAATACGCCACAGTCGAGTCTATTTTCATTCGTCATCGTAACTGCCTTCTTCTTAGAGCTGATTTCTCCCCCCTCTTTGTCGACCACTACCTGCACCTCATGCAGCTGGGGCGTCGCTATGCAGAACGCGAAGACCAGCTCTTCAAGGACACTCTTGCCTACTTCACCCTCCATCTCGTCTCCCGCCCATGGTCGGAGTACCACGCATGGACGCTGAATCTCTGCGAGCCCGTTGAGGCGACAGTCTTCGTCTCTGGCTCTTCGCTGACAGAAGACGTGATAGGACGAGTCTTCACAGAAGATGTACGCATCCCTGAGCAGAATACCCTTTACACGCAGAACATCCTCCGCACACGTGAGCCTCAGAACTCCATCATCCAAGTCCATGGAAAGAGCGTGGAAGCATGGGTGGAAGATTACTACCGCCAGAGTGAGCAGCGACAGGCGCGTGCCATCCATCTCGGCGGTGACGAGTACGTCCTCGCGACAGCCGAGCCTGGTGCCGACCATGACTGGCTCGATGCACTGAGTGAGACTTATGTGAAAGAAATGCTTGAAGGCAAGACTGATGACGAGACGAAGATCCTCGAAACACGCCGCTTCAAGTTCCGCTGTGGCTGCACCTTAGAAAAAGTACTCCCCACACTACGAGCCATGCAGGGCGACCTCGACGGCATGCTGAATGATGACGGACAGATCGTCATCGGCTGCCCACGCTGTGCTGCCGAGTACACCGTATCCCCCGACATGCTGCAAGCCAGTCAGGACTAACCCCCCTCTTCTCAACCTAGACTATCATTATTATGTACAACCGCGACGAAAAAACCCTCATATTATTCAAGCCCGACTGTATTCGTAAAAACCTCTCTGGCATCGTGCTGGCACGCTTCCTCTCCGAAGGCTTCCGCCTGCGTGGTCTCAAGATGATGCAGCTCAATGACGAGGTACTCAAGGAGCACTACGGACACATACTCGACCTCATCATCGACGACGAGCCTCTGTATCCTAAGCTCAATGCCTTCATGCAGAGCAGCCCTGTCCTCGCCATGGTACTCTCAGGACCAGGTGTCATCCAGCGCGTTCGCACCATCATCGGACCGACAAACTCCCTGAATGCCGCCGCTGGCAGCATCCGCGGTGACTACGGCACGAACAGCATGCAGAACATCTGCCACGCCTCCGACTCCCCTGAGAGCGCCGCTGTGGAAATCAAGCGTTTCTTCCTCGACACGGAGCTCTTCGACAACGTCGACTAAGAAGGCATCTCTATTCCGTTTTAATAACTCTGACTTGCGCGCGCGGGGCAGAGTTTTTTTTGCGCTGCGAGAGTAAGTTTATAATATAATGGTAAAAATCGGTAAATTTTCGACAAATCATGGCATAATTTACCGATTTCATTGACTCTTCTGCGACGTTGTTTTACAATAGTCGGAGCATGTCCAAGAATAATAAACCACCTTCGCTGAATAATCTCAAGGGTGAAGACATCTTACGCTTCATCACAGCAGCCCAGCATGAGAGCCAGCGCGCGGATCGTTACCTGCCATGGCGTGAGATTCGCTATCGCAAGCCACCTAGCGGGCTGAGCTCCGAGGAGTGGTGGTGGGGTATCAAGCTCCAGCGCGCGCTGGCACGCCAGACTATCCCCCTGCTAGATACGCAGGACGAGGCATTCTCCTACGCGCTCAACCCCTGCATGCACCGCTTACTCCATGTGATTGATAAGCTCTGCGGCGGTACACGAGAGCGTGAGCGACGCGATATCACGAAGTCCTCTTACCTCCTCCACTCACTGGAGGAGGAGTCCATCATGTCTAGCATCGTCGAGGGAGCCGTCACGACGCGCGCCGCCGCCAAGGCGATGATACGCCAGAAGCGTCGTCCGCTGAATCTGGACGAACGCATGGTGTATAATAACTACAAAGCGATGCAGTTCATCCAGCAGGAGCGCGACACACCCTTCAGCCCAGAGAGCATTCTGGAGCTACACCGTGTGCTGACGCATGCCACCCTCGATGATGCGAAGAAAGAAGGTCGCCTCAGAAGCAGTGAAGATCGCGTGCGCGTGGAGAACTCACTTACTCACGAAATCATTCACTTACCGCCGAATGCACTGGAATTACCCCTCCGCATGGAGACGCTGTGTGAGTTTGCGAATGAGGCGCAGACCGAGTCGCAGCAAGACTTCATCCACCCGCTGGTGCGCGCCTGCATTATTCATTTCTGGCTCGCCTATGACCACCCCTTTATTGATGGCAATGGGCGCACGGCACGCGCTCTCTTTTACTGGTCAGTGTTGAAGGCTGGCTACAGGGACTTCGAGTACATCTCGATATCACGCGAGATACTGAATCGACCGAGCGAATATTATTCCTCCTTCGTCGATACGGAGCAAGATCAGGGAGATCTGAACTATTTTATCATTAAACAACTCGCCGCTGTGCATCAGGCAGTAGAAAGCCTACACCTCTACATACGTAACAAGCAGGAAGACCAGATGAACCTCAGATCGAAGCTGCGTGATATAGAATGGCTCAATCTCAGGCAGCAGGCCTTACTCGTCGAGCTACTACGCGACACGAGCGTGGAGTACTCTGCCGCTGGAGCGGCTGACCTCTTTCAAGTAACGAAGCAAACGGCGAGAAACGACCTAAACATCCTCACAGAAAGCGGTCTTCTAACGATCAGAACACAGGGCAATGTGCATCTCTACGGAGCTACCGTCGATCTTGAAAAACGCCTGCGCAATTTGCTTCCGAGCGAACCAAATACAAAGACACCTTAACAATTAAAAACATACACAATAAACACCCTCATTCATCTTCAAAATTCATCCCAGCAGCTATAATTTACTATTGACAGACCAATCACGATATTTATAATAGGATGATCACTGCGAGCAAATATGCTTGCGCAACAAGGTAATACTAATCCACATCAAACATGAAAACTCAATTTCTTTCCAAACTCACATGCGCTCTCATGTGCGCGGCAATTTGCTCCACTGCGTATGCGTCTAAAAGAGTCTCCATAAAGGACACAGCTGCTCCTATCGCTACCTTCGACGACAAGAAAGTCTACGGTGTGGAGGCAACATACACACCCTACAAGATCGATGCCCCAAACAATTACCAGGAAAACGAGAGAAGCTGGTGGATAGAAGGCTCCGTCTTCGAAGGTTATTCTCATGACAACCTGAACGAAACATCCTATGGTCTCAAGCTGGTAAGAATCCAGGGTGCTGACTTCATGGTCTCTACAGATACCTTCATGAAGCAGGTGACTTTGAACTTCCGCGTGAGCTACTTCAGTGGTGACGATCACGATAGAGAATTCGAAGGTGGCACTCTCGCTCGTGAATCATACGTCGATATCGAAGGCTGGAAATTCATGCCCGGCTTCCGCTACAGAGAAACACTTATCGGCGATCTCGACTTCTTCGCAGGCTTTAATGTAGGTCTCGCCGCAGTCGATCTCACGCAGAAGATTAACGAGACAAGAGCTTCAGGCGCAAACTATGCTGGCGATCAACTCGTAGTTGCTTACAATGCAGAAATCGGTCTTACCTACCGTCTTTCCAGACACTTCTCCATATTCACCAGTTACAACTTCTTCGGCATGCCAAGCGTTCCTAGCCTCTACAACGATCAGGGCGCGACATACACCTCGAATCAAGGTAACACCTACGAGCGCAAGATTAAGTCTGACAATCTTCTCTACCACATGATCCGCGTGGGTGTGAACTACCACTTCTAAGATTCTTATCTAGCCGACTCGTCTAATTCCTAGAAAATAAATTAAACGAGTCCGCTAGCGAACACTTCCTCCCCTCACTTGTTATGCAAGAGAGGGGTTTTTCATGTTGACATTAGCCATTTCTCTGCTACACTAGAGTCGAATCAACCGCATTCTAACAATGAAAAACTCCTATTCTCTCACCCGCATATGTAAGGCTATCGCCTTCGCAGCTATCGCGACCGCACTTCACCTCCCTACCACCCATGCCCAAAGTAAAGGGATCTTTGAAATATCTGGCTCTAGCTATACGGCGAATGACTCCATATTTGAAAGCAGCTCCGTCTTCTCTGATGGAGACCAAAAGGTGGATCTCGTCGGCGGTGACATCACCTTCGGTTCAGTCGGTGGCTCGGCTGGGGGCTACGTCTTTACTTTAGGCGCAGCTTACGGATCGTTTGATAGCCATGTGGACTCATCGCTCCTCCCGGGTGGCGCTGGAACTATAAGCAGCCTCGCAGAGGAAAATCACGTTCTAATGGCACATGCTATGGTCGGCTATCGCTATAGCTATCAGCTCACATCAAGCTTCACACTATTCGCTGGCGTGCATGCAGGTCTCAGCACGATGGGGATAGTTCCTACGGATATAATCCTCAATTCTCCCACCACAGGTCAAGTTACAGGAACAGACGATAGCTACGATTATGATTTCGGCTTTGTCTACGTACTGGAAACAGGGGTGAGTATGCACATCACGGAGAGTTTCTATATATTCGCCTCCTATCAGTTCTCTAGTAGCTCCGCTGCACCAGAGATCAAACTACAATCTGGTGAATCTATCAAGACGAAGTCCCAGTCATACCAGACCATACGCGCCGGACTCGGTTTCAGCTTCTAATAGATCTGGATAGCATTTTCAAGGAAGCCCGCAGATACACTGCGGGCTTTTTTTATTTTAAACTGAATGGTCTATGTTACATAATAGGCATTACTATCATGGCATTTTTTTAATTTAAAACACTAAGTTTTGAATTGTAGTAAATATCTAAATTTTCAGGCATTTTTAGAAAAACAATAAATTAGTTAAAGCTAACTTAAAAAAAACGAGACACGCCTCATTTTTTAAATTGATTTTGCATCTTAAGAGGTGTAACATTATTGCATCTGACGCGCTCTCCTCATAGAGAATCACGGCACAGATCGTTACAAGAAATACACTATATGAGCACAACATACAGCACCATAGACGCAAATGAAGCCGTAGCTTCCGTTGCATACCGTTGTTCCGAAGTAGCGGCTATCTATCCTATCACGCCTTCTTCCTCCATGGGTGAAGCTGCTGAAAGCTGGATGGCCCTTGACCGTAAGAACATCTGGGGAACTGTACCTGCCGTGGTAGAGATGGAAAGTGAAGCCGGTGCTGCCGGTGCCGTGCATGGCGCCCTCCAAACTGGCTCCCTAGCCACTACCTTCACTGCTTCCCAAGGTCTCCTCCTCATGATTCCTAACATGTTCAAGATTGCGGGTGAGTTATCCCCCTGCGTTCTTCACATAGCGGCCCGTTCCCTTGCGGCACAGGGTCTTTCTATTTTCGGGGATCACAGTGACGTGATGGCATGCCGCTCCACTGGCTGGGCGATGCTTTGCGGCGCGAGCACGCAAGAAGCACCCGATATGGCAGCCATTGCTCACGCTGCTACATTGGAAGCACGCATTCCTTTCATGAGCTTCTTTGATGGCTTCCGTACATCACACGAAGTAGGCAAGATCGCAGACATCAGCGACGACACTCTTAAGGCTATGATGAAGCCCGAGCTCGTCGAGAGCTTCCACAAGCGTGGGCTCACTCCTGACGCCCCCGTCATCCGCGGTACAGCACAGAATCCTGACGTATACTTCCAAGGTCGCGAGACAGTGAACAGCTACTACGACGCTCTTCCAGCCATCGTGAAGAAGACCATGAAGCAGTTCGGCGAGCTCACAGGTCGCGAGTACGACCTCGTCGAGTACATCGGCTCTCCTGAAGCGACACGCGTCATCGTCATCATGGGCTCAGGCGCAGAAGCCTGCCTTGAGACAGTGAAGGCACTCTCCGAAGACATCGGTGTGCTCAAGATTCGCCTCTATCGCCCCTTCCCTGCCGAAGACGTCATCGCAGCACTTCCTAAGACAGTGAAGAAGATTGCCGTCCTCGACCGTACGAAGGAGCCAGGCAGCCTCGGCGAGCCACTTCTTCAGGATGTCATCCAGGCGCTTTCCATCGCCTCCATCAATGGTACACTCCCCTTCTCCATGCCTGTCATCGTCGGCGGTCGCTATGGTCTCGGATCGAAGGAGTTCACCCCAGCTATGGTGAAGGCCATCTTCGACGAGCTTAAGAAGGACGCCCCACAGGCCGGCTTCACCATCGGTATCGAAGATGACGTGACAAACCTTTCTCTCAGCTATGACCCTAGCTTCTCCACAGAAGCAGACACAGTCACACGCTGCATGTTCTACGGTCTCGGTTCTGACGGTACAGTAGGCGCGAATAAGGATGCGATTAAGATCATCGGTGAGAACACCGACCTCTACGTGCAGGGTTACTTCGAGTACGACTCGAAGAAGTCTGGCTCCACGACCACATCGCATCTTCGCTTCGGTTCTACTCCTATCCACAGTACCTACACGATTTCTAATGCGAACTTCATCGCTCTGCACCAGCCTTCTATCCTGAATCTCTATGATTTCTTGAAGAATGCCGCACAGGACTCCACATTCCTTATCAACACAGCCGTCGCTCCAGATCAGGTATGGGACAGCCTCCCTGCACGCATGCAGCGTCAGATTCAGGAAAAGAATGTGAAGGTCTACTGCATCGACGCGTTCAAGGTAGCGAAGGCATCGGGCATGGGTGGTCGTATCAACACCATCATGCAGACCTGCTTCTTCAACCTCGCAAACGTCATCCCAGCAGAAGAAGCCATCAGCTACATTAAGAAGGCTATTCAGAAGACCTACGGTAAGAAGGGGCAAGACATCGTCGATAAGAACATCGCCGCTGTAGACGCTTCCTTGGCAAACCTCTACGAAGTACCTGTCGCAGGTAAGGAAATCACAGGTCACGAGATCGGTGCGTCCATGCCTGACCACGCACCTGAATTCGTGAAGAGCGTCCTCGCACGCCTCGGCGTCGGTGAAGGTAACAGCGTGAAGGTATCCGAGATGCCCTGCGATGGTACATTCCCGAACGGCACGACGCAGTACGAAAAACGCGACCTCGCCCTCGAAATCCCCGTCTGGAAGAAGGAAAGCTGCATCCAGTGCGGTAAGTGTACCGTCGTCTGTCCTCACGCTTGTATCCGCTCACAGGTCACTGACCCTGCAAACCTCGAAGGAGCTCCAGAAGGCTTCCAGAGCGTCCCAGCTAAGGCCATGCACAAGGCATGGAAGGGCAGCGAGTTCATCATCCAGACATCCGCTGCTGACTGTACAGGCTGTACACTCTGCACGAAGGTATGTCCTACAGACTCCCTCATCATGACTCCTGCGGAAGAATGCCTCGAGCGCGAGACAAAGAACTTCGAGTTCTTCGACGCACTCCCAGACGCAGACCGCGTCACGGTAGGTTCTGCTAAGGTGAAGGACGTTCAGTTCCTCCGTCCTCTATTCGAATACTCCGGTGCATGCGCAGGCTGCGGTGAAACTCCCTACCTCAAGATGCTCACACAGCTCTTCGGTAACCGTCTCGTCGTCGCGAATGCGACAGGTTGCTCCTCCATCTACGGCGGTAACCTTCCTACCACACCATGGTCACATGACTCGAATGGTCGCGGTCCTGCATGGGCGAACAGCCTGTTTGAAGACAACGCAGAGTTCGGACTCGGCTTCCGCGTCTCTCTCGACAAGAAGCGTCAGTACGCCACAGAACTCCTCGATGCCGCTGCTGCAAGCGTCGGTACAGAGCTCGCAGAGCGTATCGCTAGCAACCCACACAAGACTGAGAGCGACTATGTCCGCCAGCG
The DNA here is from genome assembly GCA_964370425.1 of uncultured Akkermansia sp. GTDB lineage: Bacteria > Verrucomicrobiota > Verrucomicrobiia > Verrucomicrobiales > Akkermansiaceae > Akkermansia. The sequence continues at coordinate 32,571 of CAYJJD010000002.1, forward strand.
CGAAGACGTCTCCGCCCTCAAAGAAGCTTGCGGTGACAGCCCAGAACTCGCCCTCCTGAAGGCGAAGGCAAACGACCTCGTCCACAAGTCCGTCTGGATCATCGGTGGTGACGGCTGGGCATACGACATCGGTTACGGTGGTCTCGACCACGTACTCGCCACAGGTCAGAAGGTGAAGATCCTCGTCCTCGACACAGAAGTTTACTCGAACACAGGTGGTCAGTGCTCTAAGTCCACACCACGTGGCGCGGTAGCGAAGTTCGCCACAGGTGGTAAGGATCAGGCGAAGAAGGATCTCGGTTACATCGCGATGACCTACGGTAACATCTACGTCGGCTCTATCGCCATGGGTGCGAACGATGAGCACACGCTCAAGACACTCGTCGAAGCAGAAGAATACGATGGTCCCGCACTCGTGATCGCCTACAGCCACTGTATCGCTCACGGTATCAACATGGCAAACGGTCTCACACACCAGAAGAACGCTGTGAACAGCGGTCGCTGGATGCTGTACAACTTCAACCCAGACAACCTCGCGAAGGGTAAGAACCCTCTTACCATCAAGAGCAAGCCAGGTAAACTCGACCTGAAGGAAGCCCTCCTCGCAGAAAACCGCTTCCGCATGCTCGCACAGGCGAAGCCCGATCACTTCGATCGCCTCGTCGAGCTCGAACAGAAAGACATCAAGCATCGCTGGAAGCTCTACCAAGCCATGGCGAGCATCGACTACTCTGACGAAAAAGTCTAATACATATTCATCATAGTAATATTACAGATGAGGGGAACGGCTACGTCGTTTCCCTCATCTCATATTAATCTCCCTAACATCACCTTACTTATGTCAACTACTTTAGAAATAGCCCCACACGCACTCGACGTACTCGAGCGACTCGAATCACACGGCTACGAAGCCTACGTCGTCGGTGGCTGCGTACGCGACAGCCTCATGCAGCGCATCCCGCTCGACTGGGACATCTGCACGAATGCCACACCTGAGCAAGTGCTACAAGTTTTCAAGAGCTACCACACGATTAAAACAGGCCTCCAGCATGGCACCGTCACCGTCATGGTGAACAAGCAGGCAGTCGAAGTCACGACCTACCGCCTCGATGGAGACTACAGCGACATGCGCCGCCCCGACAGCGTCACCTATGTCTCAGACCTACGCGAAGACCTCGCGAGACGCGACTTCACCATCAACGCCATGGCATATAACCCGCGTCAAGGGCTCGTCGACTGCTTCTCGGGACAGGAAGACTTAGAAGAAAAAATCATACGCTGCGTCGGCAACGCGCGCGAGCGATTCGAAGAAGACGGACTGCGCATCATGCGCGCGCTACGCTTCGCCTCGCGCTTCGGCTTCGACATTGAGACGCATACCGCGCTTGCCATGCGAGAACTCCATCCCCTGCTCGCACATATCAGCGTCGAGCGCATTTATAAAGAATTCAAGGGCATACTCGTCGGCAAAGGCGCAGGCAGCATGCTACTGAGCTACACAGACATCTTCATCGGCATCCTGCCTGAGATGTCTGGCATGGACGGACTCGACCAGAAGAACCCCCACCATATCTACGACGTGTGGCAGCATAGCGCGCATAGCGTCGATGCGATCGCAGCGGACGAAGTCCTACGCCTAGCAGCACTTTTCCATGACTGTGGGAAGCCCGACTGCTTCGCCATAGGCGAAGACGGCTTCGGGCACAGCATAGGACATGCAGGAATAGGAGCACAGAAGGCAGAAAACATCTTACGCCGACTGAAAAGTGACAATGCAACCATCAAGCGCGTGAGCACCCTCGTCGAGCACCATGGCGACAAGTGCCCGACAAGACGAGCAGGAATGCGCCGCTGGATAGGTAAATTCGGAGAAGAAGGACTAGAACAGCTCTTTGAACTCATGCATGCGGACATCATGGCGCAGTCCCCCAGAGAACGTGCGGAAAAACTAGCCGAGCTCACAGAAGCGCGCGACCTACGAGACGAAGTCCTCGCTCTGATGCCCTGCTTCACTGTGAAAGACCTCAGCATAGGAGGCCAGCAGCTCATGGAACTAGGCGTGCCTGCGGGGCCTGAGATCAAGCAGCTGCTAGAGACACTGCTGAACGATGTGCAGAACGAAAGCTTAGAAAACAGCGCGGATGCACTCATCAAGCGCGCGGCGGCACTTAGGGCGCAAGCATCACCACAAGCGTAGACCGACACCAAGGATCGTGCCTCTTTACTCATAAGGGGACACATAAATGGATTCATAGGTTCACTGGGGGTATGCCTAAGTAAAGCTGTGGCGAAGCCACAGCCGCGTGCAACAGCGCGACTCTTATCTTCCGTCGCAAACGCGATAGCGTAAAACCACGGTAAACACGACGATACGCTTCGCGCCTTCATCGACAAAACAAAGCATAATTGCCCCATTCAGCCACAAATCAACACGCGCACCTAACACTCTAACACAGTCTAAATGAAACATCAAGAAAAAAGCGATCAGAAATAAATTCTCTAAAAAATCTGCTGCATACATGCAGTATTTTCTTGATTTTTCCTGATGATGCCCCTAATATGATTAGTGCCGATTGACATGTCGTCGTCTGCATTAAATCAAAATTATATAGAAAGATAAGCTGTGTTATGAAATCATCAAATGTTGATATGAATATCACCCTCACGGGCCGCCACATCGAAATCACAGAAGCGCTTCGCGACTTTGCCACAAAGAAAGTCGAAGGGATACAGATTGACTATCCTCGTATCATTGAAGCCCGCGTCGTACTCGATGTACAGAAAGACCGACAGACTGCCGAAATCGTCCTATTCTGTGCTGACCATATCACCATCCAAGCTTCCACGACCACAGGGGATCTCTATGCTGCTATTGATGAGACCATCTCTAAAATCATGCGACGTATGCGCAAGCATAAGACTCGCCTCATGAAACACTACCGCCCTCACCGCTCTGCGTCCATTCGTAAGCTGGATGAGAAGGTTTATGAAGAGGATCTCCTCGACCAAGACATCGATCTCGATGCCCCAGAAGATCCGAAGCCAGTACGCATCAGCCGTGAAGGCTATGAGCTCAAGACCATGTACAAGGAAAACGCCATCATGGAACTTGAGATCTCAGGAAAACCCTTCCTCCTCTATCGAAATGCAAGACGCAATGTCTTACAGATCGTCTACCGTCTCCTCCCCGGAGAATACTCCATCATCGAACTCGGCACAGAGCTGAAGGCTTAAGCAACAGACCCCAGCACTTGCTCGTTCGATTCTCGATGAGAATGAATGTTACAGAACCGCTCGCGTCGCATACGTGGGCGGTTTTTTGTGGCGCGATGTTAAAGACAAAAAAACAATTAGGTTGTATTACGTAGAAAACTCTAGCATTGTTCTAAATAACATGATACTTTAGATGAAGAGCTCCCAGTAGCCTTCTATTTACACTCTAGAATCAATCAATTACAGTTATGTCAGATACAATCAAGAAAACTTCCGATCTCGTCACCTTCGGCGATAAGAATCTCACCCTACTCGGCACACAGGTTAGCGTAGGTGATACAGCACCGAACTTTAAGGCACGCACAGACGAGGGCGTGGACTTCGAACTCGCGCAGCTACGCGGACTCACCGTCGTGCTCAGCGTGTTCCCCTCGATTAACACCCCCGTCTGTCAGGTACAGACACGCACCTTCAATCAGAAGGCGAGCGGTCTGAGTGAGGGCATCGCCGTCGTATCTATCGCACGTGACAGCGAAGAAGACTTCGCTAACTTCTGCGCGACTGAGGGCATAGACCGTCTGGTGAACCTTTCTGAACTCGCCTACGAGGACTTCGGCACACGCTACGGCTTCCTCTTAGAAGACCCCGAACTGCTCTCACGCGGTATCGTCGTCATTAACCCCGAAGGCGTGATCACGCACGTGGAGTATGTATCAGAACTCACAGACGAGCCTGACTATGATGCAGCCCTGAAGGCCGCCGCTGACACCGCCTCAGAAGACGCATTTGTCCAGCTCCCCCTCCTCTATGCGCATGACGCGCTCGCGCCTGTCATCTCGGCAGAAACGATTTCTTACCACTACGGCAAGCACCTGCAAACCTACGTGACAAACCTCAATGGTCTGGTGAAAGGCACCGAATTCGAAGGCCAAGACCTCCTCAGCATTGTGAAGAAGAGCTCAGGCCCTATCTTTAACAACGCGGGCCAGATCTACAACCACCGTCTCTACTTTGATAACTTATCCCCAGTGGATGCCGCGCAGAAGCTTCCTACTGGCACGCTTCTTGATGCTATTAACGCCACATGGGGAAGCGTCGATGAGTTCAAGGATGCCTTTGAAAAGGCAGGTGTAGGGCAGTTCGGCTCTGGCTGGGTATGGCTCAGTGCTGACGCAGAAGGAAAGCTCGCTATCAGCACGACGGCGAATGCAGCGACACCACTCACCGAAGGAGTCACTCCGCTGCTGACCATGGATGTCTGGGAGCATGCCTACTACCTCGACTACCAGAACCTGCGCGCGAAGAGCCTGAAGAGCACATGGGATGTCATAGACTGGAAGAAGATCGAAGCACGCTATAAGAAGATCTCCTAAATTTTAATAGCATGAAACATAGAATCATCACTCCGAAGCTCGCCGCTATCCTGAGCTGCGCCTTCATCATGACAAGCCAGAGTCCCCTGACTCTGGCGCACGCCTCCACTGAAACAACTGGTCTCGTGAAGGGAGCTACCCTGCTCGGCTGTATAGCCAAGCAGGGAGAGATGGCACCCGAGTTCAAGGCGCAGACCGAAGACGGCGCAGACATTTCTCTGTCAGATTTACGAGGTCGCACCGTCATCCTCAGCATATTTCCCTCTATTAACACGGGTGTCTGTCAGGTGCAGACGCGTAAGTTTAATGAAAAAGCGGCAAAACTGGGTGAAGGTGTCGTCGTCGCTTCCGTCGCGCGTAACACGGGCGAAGATTTCAAGAAGTTCTGCGCGACAGCGGGCATAGATAGGCTGCTGAACATCTCTGACCTCGCCTACGGTGAGTTCGGGGAGAAGTACGGCTTCCGCATGGCGGGGTCTGATTATCTGGCACGCGGGATTATCGTCGTCGATCCTGAGGGAAAGATGAGCTATGTCGAGTACACGGAATCTCTGGGTAAAGAGCCGAATTATGATGCGGCACTGGCTGCGGCGATTCAGTCGGCAGGCACGGATTTATTCCTCTTACAGCCTCTTCCCTATGCGGAAGACGCGCTCGCTCCACATATCTCTAAGGAGACGATCTCTTTCCACTATGGGAAGCATCTCGCAGGCTATGTGAAGAATCTCAACAAGCTGGTGAAGGGATCGGAGCTCGAAGGCAAGTCGCTGGAGGCTATCGTGAAGGAAAGCGAGGGTGCTGTGTTTAATAACGCGGGGCAGATTTACAATCATCGTATCTACTTTGACCAATTCGCGCCAGCAGACAAGGCGCAGAAAGCCCCTACGGGCGAGCTGCTCAAGGCGATTGATGCGACGTGGGGGAGTGTTGATGCGTTTAAAGCCGCCTTTGAAAAGGCAGGGCTCGGGCAGTTTGGCTCTGGCTGGGTGTGGTTATCTGTGGACTCAGAAGGAAAGCTGGTGATTAGCACGACGGCGAATGCGGATTCTCCGCTCACGAAGGGCATGACTCCTATTATTGGGATAGATGTCTGGGAGCATGCTTACTATCTGGATTTCCAGAATAACAGGGCGGCGAGTTTAAAAGCGGCTTGGAATATCATGGACTGGAAGAAGGTAGAGGCGAGATATGAGAAGGCGCTGAAAGGCTGACTCGGCTCGTAAGCTATGATTTTACAACCCTCGCTGTATGTGTGCAGCGAGGGTTTTTGTATTGTCTGAGCTGTACGTCATTTGGAGGTGTACGTGAACCTCGTTTCCTTGCTCTCAGCCCGTCAAGCATATCGGGAGATATGCTTGACTCATGGGTTGTTTGTGCGCTTATTTTCGCGTCTTCTCTGTGTGGACGCTTCGCGCTTGCCACGGTTGATAAGAGTCGCGCTATCGCGCACGGTAGCAGGAGCGTCAGTTTCGGGTGTGGAGGCGATGCTGGGTTTGCAAGGCGGGCGCGTGTGACTTCAGGCTATCTGGAAACTGACGCGGCTGTGGCTGTGCCACAGCTTTACCTTTGGGGGCTAGCCCCCATACCCCCAGTGGGACGCCGTCCCACACCCTGCCAGAGGAGCGAGCCCCTCTGGACTCCCATTTAGGTGTCGCGCTTGGGTATTGCATTAAGCACAAAGCCCAGTCCGAGGACTGGGCTTTGTGTTTAATTCATTGCGCGGGCGTGCTTATTCTCCGCAGCCGCCGTCCTTGTACCCGCAGGAGCGGCAGGACTTACATTTGCCATCTTGCACGTAGGCGAGCGAGTGGCACTGCGGGCAGATCGAAGCTCCGTTCAGTCCGCCTTCTTTCGTGGGGGCTGGCTGGTCGAGTTCTGGCAGTTTCGTGCTGTCCATCATATGGGGTGGCAGTACGTTTACTTTCGCCTCGGGGGCTTGTATCATGCTCTGTCCTGTGTTGTCAAACATGTCACGCAGTCTGTATCCATTGCTGTCAGGGAAGAGCCAGCCGAGGATTTTTGCGATGAGGTCGACGACGGAGGAGCAGGAGCGGATGTCCGAGCAGATGTCTCCATCGCCTTCGTCTCCTACACGGCAGAAGCCCGAAGGCTCGAAGGAGTAGGAGCGGAAGCTTTTCACGACTTCACGAAGTGGGACGCCGAATTGCAAGGCGGAGGAAAGAAGCTTACAGTAGGCTTCGAACATGCCCGAGGCGAAGGAGCCGACCTGACCGAGGCGACCGAAGACTTCACCACAGGTGCCGTCAGGGTACACACCGACGGTGAGGTAGCCTGTGAGCTGTCCGCCGACAGAGAACTTCACGGTCTGCCCGAGGCGACGGCCAGGGAGCTTGCGTTGGAAGGGTTTCGATGCTTCTTGGATGATTTGGTTAATGGCTTCTTGTCCACTGGCGACGAGTTGTTCCCAGACGTGGTCGGCCTTGAATTTGCGCGTTTCTGGGGTGTCGACCATGTAGACGGCGTTTGCCTTCGAGCCTGCACGGAAGAGGGCGATGCACTTGACTCCGTATTCATGGGACATGAGGATGGAGTCATAGATGTCTTCGACGGTAGCACTCACGGGCATGTTCACGGTCTTCGAGCACGCGCCCGAGATGAAGGGCTGCACGGCTCCGAGCATGCGGAGGTGTCCCGCAGGGGAGATGGAGCGTACGCCGTCGCCATTCGTCGCGGAGCAGTCGAAGACGGCGAGGTCGGCTTCGTCGAGCCAAGGGATGTTCTCGACGTGGCTCATGCCGTTGACGACGAGGAGCTGGTCTGCATTGTACAGTGCCATGTTCGCGCTGTTCGACAGGAAGCTGACGGCTTCTTTGATTTCCTTGCGTCCTGCGGCACTTTGTACGTTGCGTCTCCATGCGTGGCGCACAGGGCCTGCTGCCTTGGAGCAGGGGTCAGCGATCAGCTGGGTGATGGCTTCTTCGATGCTGCCTCCGCAGGCGGTGATGAGTCCGTCGAGGCCTGCGACTTCGAAGGCGGCTTCGCGTACCTGTGGCTCAGAGTAGCCAAGGGTGCGGAGGGCTTCGAGGGAGAGGCGGTTGAACATCTTGATCATGCCGCCGCCCGAGAGCTGCTTCCACTTGACGAGGGTGTAGTCTGGCTCGATGGAGGTGGTGCCTTCGTCGTAGCAGCCGAGTGGCGCGGAGATCGTGCCTGTGGGTGCCATGACGGAGACGAAGGAGTTACGGAATGCGCGGTCTTTTGTCGTCTGCACCCAGAGTTCGAGTGCCTTATTCGCGAGGGTTTTCGCTGGGGCGACGCGCGCTGTGTCGATAGTCTGCGGTGCGACGAAGCTGGAGACGAAGGAGCGCAGTGCGTAGGCGGCATCGAGTCCCTGTGCTTCGGGGAGCTCACCTTTCACGTTCTTGATAAGATCTTCGATGATGCTATCGAGATTCTGCTCAGCGTACTTGCCATTTCCGATGAGGCTGCTGAGCTGCTGTGCGACGGCGTGGAGGTTCAGCACGGCCTTCAGGTCGTTCTGCGTCGCTTCGTATTCGACGTAGGAGCCGAGCTCACGTCCCATTTCTGCGGAGGCACTCCAGCAGGCTGCGGTCAAGCAGGAGCAGAGCTGGCTGGAGATCCAGCGGCCTTCGTCTGAGTCGTAAGGGACACCGAGGCTCATGAGTGCGCCACCGACGTTCGCATAGCCTATGCCTGTGGTGCGGAAGCGGTAGGTGCCTTCAGCGATTTCTGGGATGGGGAAGCCGCCGCGCTCGATGTTCAAGTCGGCGCAGACCATGGCGAGGCGTGCGGCGTGCTGGAGGGCATCGGCATCGAAGCTAGGCTGTCCGTTCTCGTCCTTCTTCAAGAAGCGGTAGGCGTTAAAGGAGGAGAGGTTACAGGATGTATTGTTAAGGAATATGTACTCAGAGCATGGGTTTGAGGTGGAGATCTCGCCGAGGCTCTTCACGGGGTTCCAGAGGTTGATGATGTCGTTGTTATGGACACCAGGTTCGCCGTTATCCCAGATGGCTTCGGACATCTTCTGGAGGAGTTCTGTCGCGCGGAAGGTGTGGACGATGTGGCTGGGGTTTGTCACCCAGCGTGTGTAGGTGTTCCCATTCGATTCGACGGCTTTCCAGAAGTCACCTTTCAGGGAGACGGAGTGGTTCGCGTTCTGGTTCGACAGGGTTTCTCCGTACAGGAGGGCATCCATGTGGGGGTCGAACTGGGCTTCTGTCGCGAGGGGAAGCGCGAGGATGACGCGGGCTGCTGCGCGCTCAGCTGGCGTGCCTGTGACGAGCTTTGTCTCCGCGATCTTGATGAGGTCGAGGTGGACGTTATGCTCGCGGAGGATGACTTTTGCCACGTCTTCTTGACGCTGCTTCACCGCGATGAAGTCGAAGATATCGGGATGGTCAGAGTACATGAGCACCATGCGAGCGGCACGGCGTGTCTTACCACCGGAGCGGATAGCTCCTGCCATGCGGTCCCAGCCTCGGTCGAAGCTGATGGGTCCCGAGGACTGACCTTTTCCGCGTATGGGCTCGTAGGAGGAGCGTAGAGAGGAGATGTTCACTCCGACACCAGATCCACTGGCGAAGACGCGACCTTCTGTCATGAGGTGGGCGAGGATGTCGTCCATCTCGTCCTTCACTTCGGTGAGGAAGCAGGCGGAGCACTGTGGGTACTCGTAGGTGCTCTTCAGGTCGTGGGTCGTGAGATTGTCCTTCCCGCCCTTCGTGTGGTAGGCCTTTGAGCCATGGCCTCCGAAGATTTCACGGAGATCAGGGCGACCCCAGCGCCACTGCTCCCAGTGACCGATGTTAAACCAGACGGGGGAGTTCGGTGCCCAGACTTGGGTGACGAGCATGGCCTTGATTTCCTCGTTGAAGACGGAAGCATCTTCGAGGCTTTCGATGTAGCCTTCTTCCCAGCCCCAGACGGTGTAGGTGTTCGCGATGCGGTCGAAGATATTACGGAAGCTTGATTCGTACTCGGGAGTCCCCGGTGTCGAGCCGAAGAGGTACTTATCGGCGGTGATGCGTACGGCGTTCTCATCCCAATGTGCTGGGGTCTCGACACCGAGGCGTTCGTAAATGGTGTTCCCTGTCTTCCAGTCCTTGATGGTGATATCACGCTGACTCCACAGGCAGGCGGCGTAGGGGTGCTTGCCCTCGGAGGAGAAGAGTCGCTCGAAGCGCAGACCTCCGATGAGGCTCTTGCGCGCGGGGAGCTGGATGCTGCTGCCATCGCGTAGCTTTAAGATGGGCAGGACTTCTGGCATGGGTGATGGGGGGGGAGCTGGCACTGGGGTAACTTCGGCGACTGGTTCTGGTGCTGGTGTCGCTTCTTCCACGGCTGGCGTGTCGATGATTTCTTCTACGACTGGGGTGGGCTCAGCGCTAAAACCAAGCGCGATTTCGGGAAGTTCGGAGCTGGCATCAGCAGCGGCTGTTTCGCTGGCTTCTGTCTTCGCTGCGCGGCTGCGCCTTACGGGGCTTTTGCGCTTCTTGGGCTCGTTTGCTTCTACTGGAGTGAGCTCCATGTTGAAGTTACCGAGCAAGTCGTCAGTCATATCTTCAGGGGGGGAATCGGGAGTATTCTTAGACGTAGCCATGATGGTGTGTGCTGTTGAAAAAAGGTGTATTTATAGCTGAAAAAGTATACGAAATCGGCCTAGCTGATGTACGTGTAACGCTTCTGAATGTAACGTAAAGGAAGATGAGTGTCAACTTCATTTTCACAATGTATTGTTAACAATTATTCACACACGCACCATATATAGTGCAAGCCCTGTTTTTCAGATACGAAAAAACAAGCTGTAGTTGCAAAAAAATCAAAAAAAATTAGCCCTATGCTCGCAGATAATTCACCTGTGAAACCTGAGCATCATTTACCTTGCTCGCTCGCCAAAAAAAGGGCATAATACCCCCATGGATAGTGCATCAGACGCGCAGCAGCTAGCCCCCATTCTTAAGTCGGTTTCGCGGAGTTTTTACCTTAGCATGGTCTTTCTTCCTCGGCAGATGCGCACTGCCGTCAGCCTCGCCTACATGCTCGCACGCGCCAGCGACAGTGTCGCGGATAGCTCATCAGCCTCGTCAGAAGAGCGTCTCCGCATCCTGCGCGGCATGGCACGTGCTTGCTCAGATGCGCCGCGTGATCTGAGCGTGGAGCAAGCTCTATTCCGAGAGCTTTCCCAGAGTATGGCGATGGCGCAGGAAAACCCGAAGGAAGCTCAGCTACTGCGCCACTATGGAGAATGCCTAGGCATCATGCGCCAACTCCCCAGAGAGCAGCAGCGTCTCATTGAGAAGGTGCTGGAGAGCATACACGAGGGGCAGATCTGGGATATAGAGTATTTTCAAAATAAGAGTCAGGTCACGAGCAAAGAAGACAGCCTGCGCTACTGCTATCAGGTGGCGGGCTGTGTGGGTGAGTTCTGGACAAACATAGGGTACTGCACCCTGCCACACTACAGCAGCCATCCGCAGCGCGAGGATCTCGTCGAGGCAGGAGTGCGCTATGGTCAGGGGCTACAGCTGGTGAATATACTACGTGATGAAGCAGAAGACGCGGCGCGTGGTCGTCACTACCTGAGCGGAGAGCGTGAGGAATGGATGACGCGTGCGCGGCACTACCTCATGGATGGGATAGCGTACAGCAAGACGCTGGCTAGCTTCAAGCTGCGCTTTACCGCCCTCCTTCCTGCCCTGCTGGGCTTAAAAACGCTCGACAAGATACAGCAGAGCAGCAGGACGGCAGATATGAAGGAGAAGATCACGCGTGGGAGCGTGTACCGCAGCATGATCAGGGCTCTGCTCATCGCGTGGTGAGATCGCGTTTTTCTCCGTTTTTTCATCGATTCGGCAATACGAGCATTAATATATGAGTAACGCAACACGCACCAGCGACACCTAAATGGGAGTCGCTTCGGGGTATTGCGACACGTATATATAAAAAAACAACATCCTTACCATATCACATACTCACAAAGTCAGGATAGTCTATCGCGCTACTCCCCTTCGCCTTTTTTCTTACCGCGCGGGTGGAACTTCTGGTGTATCTCATGGAGCTTCTTCTGCTGCACATGGGTGTAGATTTCCGTAGTAGCTAGATTCGCATGCCCGAGTAGATCCTGTATCACGCGCAGATCCGCGCCATTTTCCAAAAGATGTGTCGCAAAGCAATGCCGCAGCAGGTGAGGAAACACATGAGCATCCAGCCCGGCCTCCTGCGCTCGCTTGATGAGCACCTGCCTCACGCGCTCTCGTGTGAGTTGACTGCCTCTGTTTGACAGAAAAATCAGATCGGACGCGCGTTTTCCTTTTTTCAGAAGAAGCGGGCGTGCCTCCTTGATATAGTCGCGTAGGGCTTCTGCCGCCATGCTTCCTAGAGGGACGAAGCGCGTTTTCCCACCCTTTCCCTTGATGCGTAAAAAGCGCTCATCCCAGTCTATCTGACTACCACGTAATTCCAGCAGCTCACTGACACGCAGCCCACTGCCATAAAGAAGCTCCAGCATCGCGCGATCCCGTGCGCCATAGGGGAGCTGCATCTTGTCCGTCCCCTCCAACAGCTGCGCGACTCGCTCGGCAGGGAGGTTCTTAGGGAGTCGATGAGGCAGTCGCCCCGACTTTAAAAGTAGCAAGGGATTCTCCTCTATGCGTTTCTCTCGTGTCAAGTATCGGTAAAATACGCGCAGGTGTACCAGCGCGATGCGGCAGCTACTCGCCCGCAGCTCGCGCGCCTGTAGCTCCTGCATGTAGAGGAGTACCTGCTCCTGCGTGATGGTGAATGGCGAGTACCCCTCCTCTTCACACCAGCGCAAAAACTGGCTCAGGCTCTGATGCAGGGATATTCTATAGTTCCGACTCAGCCCACGCTCCGCAGTCTGATAGTTCAAGAATCGCTCTAAGGCGGACTCCTCTTCGGTCATAAACTCAGACTCTGCGGTGTAGACGAAAAAAGCCGTACTTAGGCACGACTTTTTGCGAATTGTTGAATTAATTTATAACTTACTAGTAGGCATGGGGAGATCAGGTATACTTGACTGATTATCCGATGGGCTTGGGGATGACTCTGGCTGCTTATCTGCGCCTTGCCCTATCTTATCACGCATCCTTTCGAAGTCCTCGGACTTCCCTGTATCACGTGACTTGATATTCACGACACGTCCTGACTCTGTCGTGGCAGTTGAGCTATCTCCACCATTAATAAGAGCCCCCCCCTCAGGGAAGAGTCCGCCACTGTCGGCACCAGGCAGGGTCGAGAAGTCGCTAATAGAATAATCAGTGGGCACGGAGATGATGCCTTCTGTCGACATCACTTGCTCACTGGGTGTCTCTGCCGCTTTCGCCGCGAGGTCGGACTCGCGCATGTAGCCTCTGTCCTTGTTATCTGTCTCGACGAAGTAATACAGACCTTCACAGAAAATCACCTTGGCAGTCGTCGCCTCGATAAGCTCCCCTACAGGCTTGATATGCTGATCGTAGTCTGGATTACTCATGAAGAGCATGGCTTTTCCACCCCTCACAGGGCGTACTTCCCCCACTTCATAGAGACCATCCTTACGTCGCTTATCACGCTCCATCTTACGAGACGCACCGACACCTGGGGCATCTAATGCGGTATCGGGTATGAGATACGCTGGGGTATATCCCTTAAACGAGGACTTACAGGACACCAGACATAAACTACCCAAGAAGGCAAAAAACATAAGTGAAGCGAATTTCATGCCATTACACTACAACTTTTAGCGGGTAAAATCAAGAGCGAAATAGGCATTTTCCTATCAATTATTATGTCATGCTGGCGTACACCTCACATCTGGGAAGAAAAAACATATAAAAAAACAGTCTTTTTCATCATTTTGCTTGACCTTCGCTCGCATAAACTCTATATTATTCGCCCTGCGCTGCAATCCGCAAAGCAGAAAACAAAGTAACAACATCAAACACAACGATGAAGACCCACGTGAAAAAAGGTGATACTGTCGAAGTAATCACTGGAAAGAGCAAGGGCAAGCGCGGTGTGATCTTGTCCATCAATGCTAAAAAGCAGACTGTAATCGTCGAAGGTGCTCGCACCATCAAGAAAGCAGTCAAGCCTACAGAATCCGATCCTGAAGGCGGCATTAAGGAACTTGACGCACCTATCCACATCTCCAATGTGAAGAAAGTGAACTAATATCCCTAGGGATAAGTTCCGCGCTTAAGCCATCAACCAAGAACAAATAACGAGCTGACCCGCTAATAATATATATGAGCAAACCAAGCATGCTAAAGTTCTACCAGGAGACAGTAACACCTGCACTCCAGGAGAAACACCAGTACAAGAACGTACACCAGATCCCTCGCCTTGAGAAGATCGTGGTGACTACGTGCATGGGCAAGCACCCTGACCGCAAGCAAGCAGTCGAGGATGCTGTAGCCGAAATCGCAAAGATCACTGGCCAAAAGCCAGCCATGACATACGCCCGCAAGAGCGTCGCTAACTTCAAACTGCGTGAGGGCGAAGTCCTCGGCGCACGTGTCACTCTGCGTTCCACGCAGATGTGGGAGTTCCTCGACCGCTTCATCAACATCACCGCCCCTAACATTCGTGACTTCCGTGGTTTATCCGCTAAGTCATTCGACGGACGCGGTAACTACGCCATCGGTATTTCCGATCAGTCGATCTTCCCTGAAATCGAACTTGATCAGATCAAGCGCACCATCGGCTTTGACATCATCTTCGTGACCAGTGCTCCTACTGACGAAGAAGGTCGCAGCCTGCTTAAGGAACTGGGTATCCCATTCCGTAAGCCACAGAAGAAAAACGAAGTTAACGCCTAACCAGAATTCATACCATGGCAGTATTAAGTGACCCCATCGCAGATTTCCTCACCCGCGTCAAGAACGCAGGTATCGCTCGCAATGAGTCCTTCACAGCACCTTTCTCCAAGATTAAGGCAGAAGTAGCACGCATTCTCCAAGAAGAAGGCTACATCTGGAGCTTCGAAGTAACAGGCGAAGGAAAAGAAAAAGCCATCGTCGTGAAGAGCAAGTTCACGAAGGAAGGCAAGTCCATCATCACAAACGTCAAGCGTTGCTCCAAGCCCGGACGCCGCCAATACGTTCCTAGCAGCGAAATCCCAACCGTCATGAACGGTCTCGGTATTTCCATCGTTTCCACATCTTCTGGAATCATGACAGGTGCTAAGGCTCGTAAGCTGCAAATCGGTGGCGAGCTCCTCGCTATCGTCTGGTAATGCTATTAACCCCTCAAACGATACAATTTTATGTCACGAGTAGGTAAGAAAATCATCACCATACCAGCAGACGTCACAATCACCATTGACAACACCACCGTTACTGTTAAGGGTGGCAAGGGTGAACTCAGCTGGACTATGCCAGAAGGCCTCACACTGAGCATCGACGGAGCAGAAGCAACTCTCGCTCGCAAGGATGACTCCCGTAAGCTTCGTGCCCTTCACGGCACAAACCGTTCCCTCATCGCTAACATGATCGAGGGCGTCTCCAAGGGCTTCGTTAAGGAGCTCGAAATCATCGGCGTTGGTTTCAAGGCAGCTGTTAAAGGCTCCGACCTTGACCTCGCACTGGGCAAGTCTCACCCCATCCTCCACCCTATTCCTGCTGGACTCACAATCACTGTGACGGACAACACGAAGGTGAAGGTAGAAGGTATCGACAAGCAAGTCGTAGGACAGTTCGCCGCGGAAGTCCGTGGCTACTACCCACCCGAACCTTACAAGGGCAAAGGCGTTCGCTACGTTGGTGAACACGTACGTCGTAAGGAAGGTAAGAGCGTTGGTAAGTAATCGAAAACAATTGACTATATTACAATAATATGAGCACAATCAATCGCAAAGCCATCCGCAGCCGCGTACACGCCCGCATTCGTAAGAAGATCTCTGGCACTGCCGCACGTCCTCGTCTGGCTGTCAATTTCTCTAATCAGCATGTTTACGCACAGATCATCGACGACGTCGCAGGCGTCACGATCTGCTCCGCTAGCACACATAATGTCGACGCTAAGAAGGCAAACATGGAAACAGCCGCTAAGGTTGGATCTCTTGTCGCTGAACGCGCCGTTGCCGCAGGCATCACAGAAGTAGTATTTGACCGTGGTGGTTTCCTCTACCATGGAAAGGTGAAGTCTCTCGCAGACGCTGCTCGTGAAGCTGGACTTAAATTCTAACCCGAACAATTCACAATATAATGAACACGGAAGAAACAAAAGCTCCCGAGCAAGCAGCAGCAGCTCCTGCTGCAGCAGCCCCTCAGCAACAGCAGCGTGGTCGCGGCGGTAACCGTCCTCAGGGCAATCGCCCACAAGGCGGCGGCCGCGGTCCTCGTGGCCCACGTCGTGACGGTCGTCGCAACGAAGCACCCGTTGAGGAAGGTCCTCAACTCATGGAAAAAGTTGTCTACATCAACCGATGCGCTAAAGTCGTAAAGGGTGGTCGTCGCTTCTCCTTCTCCGCTCTCATGGTCGTAGGTGACCAGAAGGGTAAAGTAGGCTACGGCTTCGGCAAGGCAAACGAAGTTTCCGATGCTATCCGCAAGGCTACAGAAGCCGCGAAGAAGTCCATGAAGAAGGTTGTCGTCGTAAACGGCACGATTCCTCACGAAATCTACAGCGAATTCGGTGGTGGTAAGATCATCCTCAAGCCCGCAGCAGCTGGTACAGGTCTGATCGCTGGTAACACAGTACGTGCCGTACTCGAAGCAGCAGGTGTGCATAACATCATCGCTAAGTCCCTCGGCTCTTCTAACCACGCGAACGTCGTTAAGGCTACGATGAAGGCCATGCTTTCCATGCGTACAGCTGATCAGGTGCTTTCCGCTCGCGGCAAGCAGAAGAAGGACTCCTCCATCTAAGTCAATAATCTCTAACTTGAATCTAATATCATGTTAACACTTGACAATCTCAAGCCAAATCCAGGTGCAAAGCACCGCAAGAAGCGCCTCGGTTGCGGCGAAAGCTCCGGCCTCGGTAAGACCTGTGGTAAGGGTCACAAGGGTCAGAAGGCTCGCTCCGGCGGCTCTATCCGTCCTGGTTTCGAAGGTGGTCAGATGCCTCTGCATCGCCGTCTTCCTAAGAAGGGCTTCAACAACACACGCTTCCGCTCCACCATCGCTATCGTGAACCTCAACCAGCTCGAAGCATTCTTCGAAGCAGGTGCGACGGTTACCGAAAACGAACTCCGTGCCGCTGGCATCGTGAAGGGTGACGCAGACGCCATCAAGGTTCTGGGTAATGGCAACCTCTCCAAGGCAATCAACCTCACGGTTGACTTCGCTAGCAAGTCGGTTGCAGCTAAGATTGAAGCAGCTGGTGGTACTCTCACAGTACTCAGCCAACAGGCTTAATCACCCAAGGCAATCCCTTAAAGCAGAGGCCGGGCAGCAGAAGCTGCCCGGTATCTGCGCAGGGAGAATGAGCATACCTGAGCTCAGTCTCCGCTTTTCACACACAGGTCACGCTCTTAGAGAAGAGCAAGAGAGTCTGGAGTCGCCCTAGATACGCGGCGCAGCAGGATAGCCTGCCACTCGAGCACTCTCACGTAGGATGCACTGCCTGCATGAGTACATCCCTACACAGCCCCTTTCCGATCCTCATGGATCACAAAACACCACCACAACAGCTTAACAACACGATAACTGGAAAGATATGATCTCCGCATTCGCTAACTGCATGAAAGTTCCTGATCTCAGGAGCCGTATTCTCTTCACCCTTGCCATCATCGTCATCATCCGTCTGGGTGTATACATCCCTCTCCCAGGGGTGGACGTAGAGGCAGTAACATCATGGCTCCAGACAGAGCAGCAGCGCGGCGTCGACCCACTCGGTGGCGTAGGCACCTTCCTGAACATCTTCTCGGGTGGTGGTATACAGCAGATGGGTATCTTCGCCCTTGGTATCATGCCTTACATCTCTGCCTCCATTATGACGCAGCTCCTCGGTGCTGTCATCCCAGCATGGAGCAAGATGATGCAAGAAGAAGGCGGTCGCCAGAAAGCGACACTCTACACCCGAATCATCGCCATCGTCATCGCGACTGTTCAGGGCTACTTCCTCACAGAAACGCTGCGTAACCCATCCGCCATCGGTCTCTCTGGGCTCGGCGACATTGTGATGTACCCTGGAGCATTCTTCAGCATCTCCACCATCTTCATCATCGTGACAGCGACCATGCTGCTCATGTGGATAGGTGACCAGATCACCGAGCGTGGTGTCGGTAATGGTGTCTCCCTCATCATCTCGGTTAACATCATCTACGGACTCCCAGGTGCGCTTTCCATCGCTTGGAAGAGCTTCATCATGAAGGGTGGCGAGTTTAACCCACTCGGCGCACTCAGTATGGTCTCGCTCATCCTGTTCATGGTGATCGTCATCGCACTCATCATCACCGTCGTACAGGCACAGCGCCGAATCCCCGTCCAGTACGCCAAGCGCGTCGTCGGGCACAACAAAATGGCACAGGGCGGCACTCAGTACCTCCCACTGAAGCTGAACTACTCTGGTGTGATGCCTGTCATCTTCGCCACTGCTATCCTGTCACTTCCTTACATGCTCGTGCGCCATCTCTTCGCGGATAACGCATGGGTGATGACGACAGTAGATATCCTTCTTTCACAGTACAACATCTGGTACTACGTCATCTCAGCTATTCTTATCTTCTTCTTCTCCTACTTCTGGGTCGCGACCATGTTCCGCCCACAGCAGATCGCGGAAGATATCAAGCGCTCTGGTGGCTATATCCCCGGTGTACGCCCCGGTGCTCCTACAGCTCTCTATCTCGACCAGACGATGACACGTCTGACCACAGCAGGCTCGCTGTTCTTGGCTCTGATCTTCTTCATCCCCAGCCTCCTGCTCGTCGTCGCGAACATCGACCAGTTCGTCGGACAGTTCTTCGGTGGCACATCCCTCCTCATTCTCGTGGGTGTCTTGCTCGACATCATGCGTCAGATCGAAACCACCCTCCTCCAGAAGCACTATGACGGCTTCATGAAGAAGGGCAAGATCCGCGGCAAGTACAGCCACTTACAGGGCACAGGTGAAGCAGCGAAGAGCCGCACCGTTGTCCTCCTCTGGATCGGTATCGCTATCGTCATCATGATAGGTGCTATCATCGCGGCTAGCTAATAACGCTCCTAGCCTCCTACCAATTCACAACGAGAAACCGCATGTCCGCTAGACATGCGGTTTCGTCTCTCCTAGCCACAGCAGAGTTCCTATCGCATTTTCTGCTTGCTACCTCTGAAATCTGTGCGATAATACACAAAGCATATGAGTGATTCCCAGCCACATTATAAGGAACCCACAGCAAAGGAATGGCGAGGTTTCTGGACTCTCGTAGCCGTTCAAGCGCAGAACGCTTTTAATGAAAAAGCGGTTCAGTTCCTCCTCATCCCCCTCGCCGTTTGGTTACAGGGAGCATCAGCCAGTACGCTGGAGTACACGCTGGGAGCTATCTTTGTGCTGCCCTATATTCTGTTTTCTCCATTCGTCGGCTGGCTTGCTGACTGCTTCTGCAAGACGCGCATCATTCAGGTGATGAGCATCGTCCAGTGCTTTATCATCGCAGCCATGCTCTTCTGCTTCTACCAGCATGACCTGCGCGCCGCCATCATCTGGTTTGCCATTTTTGCCATCCAAGCGACCATACTCAGCCCTGCGAAGAAGGGAATAGTGAAGGACATGCTGGGCTCGAAGTACATAGGCTACGGCTCGACCATCATCGAGACTAGCATGGTCGGCATTTTGCTCGCCGCACAGATAGGCGTGTTCTTCTGGTTCTCCGCCCTGCTCGATCACTACAATACCATGCCGAATGCCGAGCAAGAAGCTGGCTGGAATGCCGTCATCTACTCAACATGGCTCTTCCTCATCCTCGCCTGTGTCGTCGCTGTCGCGTCCTTCATCATCCCTCGCTACCCCAGCTTACAGAATCGCCCCTTCAGCTTCTCGCTCTTCTATGAGCATGTCATGCAGGTAAAATACCTGTGGCGAAACCGCCTCCTGCGCCTCAGCGAAATCGGCATCTGCTACTTCTGGTGCCTCGCGGGCTCACTCTTCCTCATCATCATTCAGGTGGCAAAGGATATCAGCGAGCAGCAGCCCGACGTGGACTTCAGCTTGAAGTGCGGCATCCTCATGGCGTGGCTCGGTGGCGGTGTCGTCACGGGCGGTGTGATCGCCTCCCAGCTGATCAAGCGACGCAACGAGCTCGGACTCATCCCGCTCGGTGCAATTGGCATCACGTTATCCACCCTGCTGCTCACCCTCTTTGAGATCGACACCTATGGGAGTAATATCATGCTCTTCCTCACAGGTGCATTCGGTGCCGCCTACCTCGCTCCGCTGAATACCTACTTACAGGATAACTGCGACCCGAGCCAGCGCGGTAATATCATCGCTGCGGGTAACCTCATCGACAATGTCATGGGCCTCGTCGCTGTCATCCTCATGTGGATCATGCACGAGCTCGGTGCGAGCCCACAGCAGCAGTTCCTCGTCCTCTTCCTGATGAGCCTCCTCATCATGGTCACCTCCCTGCGCCTCATCCCACAGGAGTTCATCCGCATGATGGGCATATGGATAATGCGCTTTTTCTACCGCCCCTGCATCATCAATCAGCAGCGCATCCCTGAGCGCGGCGGTGCCCTCCTCGTGGCGAACCACGTCACCTACGCGGATGCCCTGTTCATCACCATGGTCTCCCCCCGCCCTGTGCGCTTCATCGTGTCGGAAGAATTCATGGGTGTGAACATGCTCGGCTGGGTCTTAGAGCTCTTCAACTCCCTGCCCATCTCCTCGAAGAACCCCCGCGAAGCTCTCGTCAGCGCGGCAAAGGCGATCAAGGAAGGCGAGGTCATCTGCATCTTCCCCGAAGGGCAGCTCACCCGCACGGGGAATCTCTCCCCTATCCGCCGCGGCATGGAACTCATCGTCCGCCGTGCGAACACACCCGTCATCCCCATCTACATGGATAATCTATGGGGAAGCATCTTCTCCTTCCATGGAAACCGCTTCTTTGCGAAGCTCCCACGCCAGCTGCCCTACCACTTCACCGCAGCAGTCGGTGAAGTCATCCCCCCTGATGACTTCAAGACCGAGTCCATCGGACCTATCTTCCGCCAGCTCTCCGCGAGCTGCATCGAAGCAACAGAAGGCGGCGGCACAGAACTCATCCTCCGCTCACTCGACAGCATGGGCGATCGCAATATGATCTACCATGGGGAAAAAGCCATCCTCAAGGCGCACCAGATCAGTGCCGCGCTCGTGAGCCGTAGCATCCCAGACGACTGCCCTGCCCCAGTACGCGACTGGCTGAACCTCCTTTTCCAAGCCTGTGAGAACCGCATGCAACTGCACCATTTCTGGCTAAACGTCTGCCAAGTCCGCCGCGTGAACGCCATGAAGGAAGAGTCCGCGCACATCCTGACCACAGTCGGCTACCATGAGCCCCACGAGACGGTTCTATCCGTACTCTGGCCCATCATCACGCACACGCCAGTACATCTCATCAACTCCCCGCATGCGACCATACACAGCAGCGTCGGACAGATAGTCGGCAGCACTGTCATGCGCCGCCTGCTGCACAAGGTCATCCCCCCACGCCAGCTCCCCTTCTTCGACTTCAGCCTCCAAGGCTCGATGTCCACCCCGAACGTACGCTGGCGTCCCTGCTTTGCGACGCAAGGAGGGAAGATCATCTCCATGAGCATGGCAAAGAGCATCTACAAGCTCTATGATGGCACCATTCAGCTCGGCGCGCGCCCGCGCACACGCGGCATGCTACTGCCCGGCTTCAGCTGCGTCTGCTCCGCCGCCGAGCCTACGATCAATTCTCCCTCCTTAAGCAGCACCTACACACTACCCGTGCATTACTATCTCGACGAAAGTGGCTTCATCGCGGAGCTCTCCTCCTAAATCCTATAGCATTGCATATAAGAGAGTAAGAACTACGCAGAAAATAAAAAATACATTTTTTTACAAATTTGCATTGCCAAGAGCGTCAAGTTCGTGTAGACTAGCGCACCCCGTACGTGCTCGATCGAGCTCAACAAACTAATTTTAGAATAAGAAAGAAAGAGATTAAGATGAACATTCTCGACAAAATCAATGATGAGCAGCTGAAAAGCGATGTGACCCCTTTTAATGTTGGCGACACCGTCAAGGTACACTGCCGTGTTATCGAAGGTGGTAAAGAGCGCGTACAGATCTATCAAGGTATCGTAATCGCAAAGCGTGGTTCTGGCGTAAACGAAGCATTCACCGTCCGTAAGATTTCCTCTGGCGTAGGTGTAGAGCGTTCCTTCCCAATCCACACACCTAAGATCGCTAAGGTCGAAATCGTAACTCGTGGCAAGGTTCGCCGTGCTAAGCTTCACTACCTCCGCAGCCGTGTAGGTAAGAGCGCGATCACTGTGAAGACCATTCGCTAAGAGCTTCTGATCTATTCTACATTTTTAAGAAAGCCGTCCTTTGATAAGAAGGACGGCTTTTCCGTGTACATACTCAGATGAGTATATCGCATGACAGAATAAGTAGAATGACTGCCACACAAGCATCTCGGCATTCATCTGTATATCTGTTATAATACTTATCTATGACAAAGACCTTTACTTACGCTCTGGCTCTTTCAATACTAGCCCTCCCCACGCTCACGCCCGCACTAGTCGCGGCAGAAGCGAGCAGCACCAGTGAACAGCAGTACTTCCTGCCGCCACCGACACACCACCGCTACATAGACGTAGATGGACACCGCCTCTTCTACAGAGAAGCAGGAGAAGAGCATAAACGCACCATCGTGCTACTGCACGGCTACCCCTCCTCGTCGCATAGCTACCGTCACCTCATCCCCATGCTAGCGACGCATTACCACGTCATCGCACCTGACAATCTAGGCTCAGGCTTCAGCGCGCGACCGAAGCCATCAGACGTAGCCTACAGCTTCGACCTACTCGCCGACCTAAACGAGAAACTGATCAACAAGCTAGGCGTAGAAGACTACGTCATGTACATGCAAGACTTCGGCGCACCAGTTGGCTACCGCATGATGATGAAAAACCCGAAACGCATCAGCACACTCATCGTGCAGAATGCGAACGCCTACCTCGACGGACTCACCGAGAAACGCCAGCAATTCTTTAACACAGCCGGCACAGACAAAAGCCCAGAGAAAGATGCCGCACTCTACAAACTCACAGGCGAAGAAGCCATCATCCACCAGCAATACCTCCACGACATCGCGCCGGAGAAACACCATACGCAGAGCCCAGACGCATGGGTACACGACCTGCACTTCCTGCAACAGCCAGAAGACAGACTCATCCAAGTCGCCCTATTCCGCGACTACCACACGAACCTGAAAAGCTACCCTGCGTGGCAGAAAATGCTACGCGAGACCCAGCCACGCACACTAATCGTCTGGGGAGCGAAAGACGAGAAATTTAACCACCACGGAGCGCGCGCCTACCTACGCGACCTCCCGAAGGCAGAACTCCACCTACTGGACGCGGGACACTTCGCTGCAGAAGAAAGGACACGCGATATAGCCGAGCTCATCCTCCGCTACCTCGGAAAGCAGAAATGAGCGATGCTAACACCCTCCCCGACACCTAGAGCGGGAGTCTAGAGAGACTTCTTTTAACGCTGTCTCGCAGGATGAAGCTTTGTTTTAACAGGCGAGCTTGACAAGTCAGCCCCTTCTGCGCTATCATTCCACCCACATGAAGACACATAAGATCGCTGTACTCGCTGGTGACGGTATAGGCCCAGAAGTCATGCAGGAGGCTCTGAAAGTTCTCGCTGCTCTCGAATCGAAGTTCTCCTTCGCGACCGAACTCACAGAATGCTACGTCGGTGGTGCCGCCATTGATAACTGCGGTAAGGCTCTCCCCGAGGAGACACTCCGCGCTTGTGAAGAGGCTGATGCCATTCTCTTCGGCTCTGTAGGCGGCCCTAAGTGGGATAATCTCCCCGCCGATGAGCGCCCAGAACGCGGTGCCCTCCTCCCGCTGCGTAAGCATTTCTCCCTGTACGCGAATCTCCGCCCTGGGATCTGCATGGCTGAGCTCGTCGATGCGTCTCCTGTAAAGAATGAACTCATCAAGGGTGGCTTTGATATTCTCTGCGTCCGTGAGCTGACTGGTGGTATGTACTTCGGTGAGCCTAAGTTCTACGGCGAACGCGACGGTGAAGTCATCGGTATAGACACGCTCGTTTACAAGAAGAGTGAAGTCGAGCGCATCGCCCATGTCGCCTTCCAAGCCGCCCAAGGCCGCGATAAGCGCCTGTGCAGCGTCGATAAGGCAAATGTCCTTTCCTCCTCCATCATGTGGCGCGACACCATGGAGGAGATCGCCCCTCAGTACCCCGATGTAGAACTCAGCCATATGTACGTGGATAATGCCGCGATGCAGCTCGTGCGTAACCCACAGGCATTTGATGTCATGGTGACGGAAAACACCTTCGGCGACATTCTTTCTGACGAGATGGCTATCATCTGTGGCTCACTCGGCATGCTCCCCAGTGCCTCGCTCAGCGATGGTAAGTCGGAGAAGAGCTTCTTTGGCATGTACGAGCCATCGGGTGGCTCTGCACCAGATATCGCAGGACAGGGGATAGCGAACCCTATCGCCCAGATACTCTCACTCGGTATGCTGCTGCGCTACTCCTGCATGGAGGCAGAGGCCGCTGATGCGCTAGACGCAGCCGTGAAGAGCGTGATCGCCGCAGGCTACCGCACAGGTGACCTCGCACGCGGTGCGGAAGGCGAAATCGCCGTCGGCACAGCTGGCATGGGTGACGCGATCGTCGCCGCGCTCTAAGCCTAAAAATTGAAAATACACACTTCTTAAAAAGCCCGCTGTTTGGATGAATCCATACAGCGTGTTTTTTATATATGGCTGACGCAGGCACCATAAGCGACACCTAGAGCGGGAGTCCAGAGGGGCTCAGCTCCTCTGACAGGGTGTGGGACAGCGTCCCACTGGGGGTATGGGGGCTAGCCCCCAAAGCAAAGCCGTGATCGCAGATCACGGCAACGTCAGTGAGATAAAGAAGTTTCAAGAACGCCCGCCTCGAAGTCACAGCATGGTGTCAGCACCCTCACTGACGTCCTACTATCCCCTGCCCGAAGGCAGCTCTTTTTTGCCGATGAAGGCGCGAAGCGATCCACAGTGTTCACCGTGGTTCTACGCTATCGCGTTCGCCACGGAAGATAAGAGTCGCGCTTCGCGCGTGGTAAGGGGGGCGTCAGTTTCTGGTGTGGACTCCATGCTGTGTTTGTATGGCGGGCGTGTGTGACTACCGATTATCTGAAACTGACGCTGCTGTGGCTGCGCCACAGCTTTTCCTTGGGCTTTGCCCAAACCCAGCAAGGACGCCGTCCTTGCATCCTGCTTAAGGGCGCGCCCTTAAGAATCCATTTAGGTCTAGCCCTTGACTATCTCATCGTAGAGCGCGCATACCCGCGCCCAGTTCTCGGGCTGATCATCGCTCTCAGGATGTACGTTCTTCCTCCCCAGTCTGCCGTATCGCAGCTCTGCTTTCGCGTGTTCCAACTCGCGCAGTCCTACGGAAAAACTCGCGCCACATGCTAAAAACTCCCTCGCCATTTCCAGCGAGCCATTCCACGCATGCAGATGCACCGCGGGTAATGTCCCACAGCGGAATCGCTCTCTGAGTATTTCTAGTACGCTAGACCACGCCCCCGCTCCATGCACATGCACGCGTCTCTCGTGTCGGAACGCCGCGCCCAGCTGAATGTGAAACAGCGAAATCTGCGCATCCCAGTGCGCCTTGTGCTGCTCATGCCCATCCAGCCCGCATTCTCCCACGCCAGCCGATGGGTAGCGCGCTAACCAGTCGTCGAGCTCGAAGGCTAAGTCGCCGAGGTCTTCCACCTCATGGGCATGCCACGGATGCACTCCAAAGCAGGGAAGCATCTGCGAAGGTGCTGCCGCGATACGCTCCCAGTCTGCGCGTGTAACGGCGTTGAGATAACCGCCCTGTGTAACGACATGATGGGTATGGTAATCAAAGTAGTTGTTTTGCATAGCTGTGATTGCGTTTATTGTGGCAAGATGCCTTGTTCTTGAAAACTATAGTAAGGGAGACGCCCTGTGTCTGACTCCGCTCCGATGATCACATGATCGGTGATGCGAATATGCAGCACCCTCGCCGCGTCGACAAGCTGCTCGGTGAGCAGTCTGTCTGCCTTGCTCGGTGTCGGGTCTCCGCTCGGGTGGTTATGCGCGATAATAATGCAGTGAGCATTATGCCTGATCGCCTCTCTGAAGATATCTCGCGGGTGAACGATGACGCGTGAAAGTGTGCCTTTTCCCACATTCACCTTTCGAATAAGTCGATAACGTATATCCAGCAGCAGGGCGACCATATTCTCCTGATGTTCGAATCGTAGGTCTGGCGCGAGATATTCATACACGCTGCGAGCGCCTCGCATATCCCGCGACACAAGCTGCTCTTTCACCGCGCGAGCTCCTAGCTCGAAGACAGCAGCGAGCGTCGCTGCCTTCGCAGGACCGACCCCCTTACATAGTGCTGCTATATCCTGCGCCTCCATCGCGCCCAGTGCCGCGAGAGAGCCCGCAGCACGCTTGATCTTCGCCGACATTTCCAGCACGTTACAGCCCTTCAGCCCTGTCCGAAGAAAGAGAGCGATGAGCTCTTCATCAGACAGCTTACTTCTCCCATGGCGCATGAGCTTCTCGCGCGGCATGTCGTCCTCGGGCAGATCACGCATCTGGAGAGGCTCGTCATTGGGGCTGTTCGTAGGTGTAGTTTCTGACATAGAAGACTTATTCTATGCTACAGGCCTAGCTCACCGCAAGCATTTTCTTTATTAGACTGCTGGCATGGCTTATGGCTTGCCTTTCGAGGGGGCTTGCTGTATAGTGATAAAGTCATGAATATCGCCCTTCACACTCTCACTACTCAAGAAACTCGTTCTACAGAAATAGCCAAAGAATGGTTCGGTAATTCTCTACCAGCTCCTTATCACTACTCATTTACCGTGGAGGGTGATGAGCTGGTATACCGCGCCAGCTGTGATGCGCCCGCTCTCGTGCACCCTGATGCGAAAGAAGGCGCATTCCAAGAAAATCTCTGGATGTACGATGCCGCGGAGTTCTTCATAGCCCGAGAAGACCTCAGCTGCTACATCGAGTGTAATGTCAGCCCGAATGGGGCATGGTGGTCGGAAGTTTTTTCTGGTCCACGCGTGCTTTTTCAGGAAGGCTACCCAGTTCCTCAACTGAAGTCGAAGGGAGAGCTGCGCTCCGATGGCTGGTCTTGTGAAGCGCGACTGCCTCTGGCCGAGCTAGAAAAGCTCGGTATCAGCCTCGATAGCTGCCGCGTCGCCGCCTGCGCCATCTTGAGCAGTCCCGCGCAGCTCTTTGCGACGACTGCGACTGATTGCTCTGGTGACCCTGACTTTCATCGCCCTTACGCATGGCTATCATTTGAAAAAGTTTAACTTCTTATTCGTCAGTCATTTTGCTTATCAGAAAACGTTTAAATTCTAGCCTCTATAAAAATATTTCAACAATCAGGGGTTGACCTTGACAGATCCTGTGTTATTATACTTCTACGTATGCATGCCGATTTAGAAAAATTTGTAAATTCTGGCAAGATCCCTATGGATTTTGCGACACGACTCGATCGTTTTTCCCCAGGGAAGTATGTGATACATGGAGAATGGGGTGTAGGCAAGGTAGCAGCGTGGTCTCTGACCAAACAAGTTATAAAGATTAATTTTGAGCAGAAGTTGAACCATATTCTCGGTCTTCGCCTCGCATTTAATCAGCTGACACCTCTTCCTGAAGGTCATTTCTTGATCAATTGCTTTGATGAACCGGAAGCGATTCGCCAGCAGGCAGATGATAAGGATACCAT
This sequence comes from uncultured Akkermansia sp., assembly GCA_964370425.1. Classification (GTDB taxonomy): domain Bacteria; phylum Verrucomicrobiota; class Verrucomicrobiia; order Verrucomicrobiales; family Akkermansiaceae; genus Akkermansia. Next base: position 60,059 of record CAYJJD010000002.1, read on the forward strand.
GCTGAGCTTTATCCGTCTGGTACTTTCGCATAACTTCTCTCTGCGTGAGGGAATCGACGAAGTGCTTCCTATGTTTCCCGAAGACTTGGAGAAGTTTCTAGTCGGACGCGTGATTGAAGCTTCCTCATGGAAAAGCTGGTGGGAGCGAGCCCGCGTCGCGATGCGTGACGACCCTGGTTTCCGACTTCCTACGAAGCGCGGTGAAGCGATCGCCCTGCGTGCTTCTTCCAGTGCTGCTGAAGCCCTGTATGAAGACTACTGCGCGGCGAACACGCTGGAAGCCTGCGTGCGCATTCTTGACCTTGTACGTCTTGATGTGCTTAATGGTGAGTACGAACTCGTCGCTAAGCTGGTGAAGGAGATGGAAAAGGACATCGAGCGCGACCGCGTCGAGCCACAGCATGTTCTCGAGCTCATCATCATCCGTGACGAAATCATGGAACGCTTCGCTACATGTCCAGAAGCACGCGAGAAGATAGAGCAAGCATTCGCTGCCGAATCCATCACCGTGCCTACGACGCTTTCTGAAAAGCTCGCGACGATATCTTCCGAAGAGATCGTGCGCTACATAGGTGAGCTCACGGCTCAGCGTCAGCGCCTCGTGTACGACTGCCTTCCTTCGACACTCGACGATTCATGGGTAGCTTACGCGACAAATATCTTCCTCTTCGGTGGCGCGAAGACGATCGCCCCAGTGGCCGACTTCATCATCGCGAAGGGTGAGAAAGATCAGCTCTTCGCTGATATCGTCAATGGTATCTTCCGTCAGAGCCTCAGCCCTGACGTACTTATCTGGGTATTCCGTGAGCGTGCGAACCTCACGAAGGAAGTCTTCGAAAAGAACAAGGTAGCCCTCGGCTCTGCTATTCTCAATGCGATTGAGCGTGACAGCACCGAAGGTGGACCTAACCGCGCTCTGCGCCTGCGTAACCTGCTCATCGACGATAAGCAGCTCGCACCTGACCTCATCAAGGGGCTAGTCGAAGCAGAAGCTCGCCCCTTCGCGAAGGCTCTCTATGACTCATCCGTACTCGCTGACCTCGACCGTAACCTCATCCTTGCTAATATGATGAAGGTACACCCTGGTCTCCAAGAAGTCGTCCTGAGCCGCACGAAGGTGAAGGAACGTCAGACCACCTTCGTCTCCCTGCGCTCATACGCAGCACGTAAGGCTGAGTTCGATGAACTCGTGAATGTCCGCATCCCTCAGAACAAGCGCGACCTCGAAGTCACGCGTGCCGAAGGTGACCTCCGTGAAAACGGTGGCTATCAGGATGCGAAGGCGACACGCGCCATCCTCATGCGTCGCTCGGAAGAACTCTCCCGCGCTCTCGCTCAGGCGAACCCCATCGACTTCAGCGACGTGGATCTCAGCGTGACAGGTATGGGAACACGTGCGACCTTCGAGACGAAGAAGGGCGAGAAGGTCGTCTACACCATCCTCGGTGCATGGGACTCCATGCCAGAGCAGCGCGTGATCTCCTACAGCTCACGCCAGGGTATCAAGCTAAGCGGACATCAGGTCGGCGACAGCATCCGACTCGTTATCGAATCTGGCAAGCCATCCGTCAGCCTGAAACTCGTCTCCATCGAGCGCGCGCCAGCCGAGCTCATCTACGCAGACGAAGCAGAAGCAGAATAAGAGCCGCTCTTCAAGATTATTATACAGATGTCCATGGTGCAAAGCGCATCATGGGCTTCTTTTTTCTAGCCTCGTCTAACAAAGTAGTATTATGTTATGCGCATCTATATTTTCTTTAATATTTCTTAATGACTTAGGCTATGAAAGTACGTAGCCATCAAGAAAGTTAGTGACTTAAAAATACGCGATGTGCTGTTCTTTTTGCAGATCTTTTAAAAAAACTTGTTGATTTTTTCTCAGTCTTCATATAAAATTCCGCCCACATATGGCTCGACAAGCACTAGGAAAAGGACTAAAGGCACTAATTATGAAAAAGGGAGATGATGCCGCATCTCTCCCTGCGCCTTCGGATAGTGCCGACCAAGTGCTCACCGTGGGTGTCGATGAGCTAACGACATGCCCCTTCCAGCCTCGCCGCCATTTTGATTCCGAACAGATTTCAGAGTTAGCCGAGTCTATTAAGGAGCGTGGGCTCTTGCAGCCGCTCGTGGTTCGTCTCGTCGAGGGACAGTATGAACTCATCGCTGGGGAGCGTCGCTTACGTGCGGCACGAAGCCTCGGCATGACGAAGATACGCGTCATCGTCCATGAAGCGACCGACCTCGAAGTCGCAGAACTCACCCTGATTGAGAACTTACAGCGCGAAGATCTACGCCCGCTAGAAGAGGCAGAGCAGTATAAGATGCTGCAAAAGCGATTCGGTCTGAAGCAGGGAGATATAGCACGCCACGTGGGTAAGGCTCGCACTGTCGTTGCGAACATGATACGTCTCTTGGATCTGGAGGAAGAAGTCCGTGCGATGCTGAATAATCAGGACATCACGATAGGGCATGCGAAAGTCCTGCTCCAGCTGAAAGAGGCAGATGTGCAGATCACAGCTGCGCAGCGTGTGCATGATCGTAAACTGACCGTACGTCAGACAGAGCAGCTCGTCCGAGACCTCCTCGACCCGCCGGAGCGTCCTGCGAAAGAAGCGACACCCGTGCCGCCCATCTTTGATACAGTCTGCAAGAAACTGACGGCTGATCTCGGAACCCCTGTTCACATCAGCATGAAAGGTGAGAACAAGGGAACGATAGAAATCCCCTACCTGAGCAAGTCTGAGTTCACACGCATCATTCAACTCTTTGGGATCACTGAGAACCATGAGTAAAACAGTAGCATTTGCGGTCGTGGTGGGCTTCTTCACCTGCCTTCTTTTGACCTCATGCGGAGAGCGGAAGGATAGCACAATCAGCTCGACGGCGGCAGAGACGAAGCCAACGCAAGAAAAACTTACCCTGAGTACAGGACCAGAAGCCTCTGGGGAGAATGCCTTCATCCACACGAAGGCATTTTGTGATATGGGGCTGCGCGTGACGGGATCACCTGCCTACGAAGCACAGCTACAGTATATAGAAAAGCATCTGAAAGCCTACGGCTGGGAGACGCGGAGGCGAGAATTCACCGCTGCGGGGCATTCTATGGTAAACCTGTATGCCACCTATGCTGGTGGGGCAGAGGCGCGCCCACTGCTGCTGAGCTGCCACATCGACGCAAAGATAGGAGTGTCGGATCATTTTCAAGCCGCGAATGATGGAGCATCGGGAGCGGCGGCTATGATAGAACTCGCGCGACTATTAGCGCAGAAGCCTGAGCAAGCGAAGCAGGTAGAAATGGTCTTCTTCGATGGGGAAGAATCCTTTGCATGGAACATGACTGCGGAAGATGGGCTGTACGGCTCTACTTGGGATGCAGAGAGACGCGAGGCGGAGAAGACGCTACCTCGCTACCAGATTAACCTTGATATGGTCGGTGGGCATCGAATCCCCATCGCCATCCCTATGTATGACACCTCGACAGAAATGTATGCTGAGTACTCGAAGGCGGTACAGACACTGAAGCTATCGGGAGTGCAGTGGACAGTCGCGGCGACATCCATCATGGATGACCACACGCCCTTTCTTAGGAAAGGGGTTCAGAGTATTAACCTGATTGGTGATTTTATCGGATCTGACTGGTGGCACACGGACAAGGATAACATGGAGATGATATCGAAGTCCAAGCTGAGAGATAGCTGCCGAATGACGATGCAGTTGATAGAGCAGCTGCTGAATAAGAAATAAGCGAGTTTACCTCGCAGAATATTTTATCTAACGGTGACGCTTTCGGGGATCTTGCAAAATTAGCAGCTTCGGATTTTGGATGCAGTTTAGATGAAAATTTACGACGTATGCGCGCGAATTGTGAGCTATGTAAGCCCAAAAAGCTGTACATTCTCGCCAAAATGCGGCAAAAGTCGTGCTGTTTCGCTCATTTTAGAGATCATCATTCTGTTCAGACTAATTTTGCAAGGTGTCCTTGCGAGAGAAATGCTCTTTTAGGATAATCGCGTAGCTAGCTCTTGCGCCGCATCTGTATCAAAAATCTGTGGTCCACGCGGTGGCGGCGCGATCACGCCTATGCAAGGTGGACAGTCGGGGGCAGTCAGGACAAAGGGACGTCCCATCTGAAAGGCTGTCTTTGGCGAGAAGTCACGAGCCATGAGCTCCACATGCTCCTCTTCTTTCAAGATCAGCGGTCGAGACACTATACCCTCAGCGAGGTGAACTTGCAGCTTCACTCCTTCTTCCCCGAGGGCGAAGACCTGTAGAGCGTAGCCTTGGAACCATTTTTTCCTCCAGCTCAGGACACAGGCAGGTAGCTTCGGATTCTGCACAAAAAGCAGAGCGTGGTAAGGCACAAGCATGCGCGTCGAGCCCTGTGAGGTACTGATTTCTATATCCCAAAAGTTGCTGAGTTCTATCTCTCTATCCTTCGTCAGATCAATGAGATGACGCGTCTCACTCGTGTACACGGTGAAGCTATGATCAATCTCATCCGACGTGATGCGCACGCGGAGCTGTACCTCTGAGCCTCGGGGCAACCCCTCGATGCAGAGAAGGGGGGCAGGCCAGTGTACAGCATTCGACAGCTCATCACCCGCCATGATGCTGCGCGTCACCTGATGGTCGAAGACGCGGATGAGCGGTACTTGTGGATTCGGAACGAAGGAAACCTCCGCGTCAAGCTCATCGTCGCGACGCAGCAGAGATTTCCCATAGCGCAACTGCTTCCAGTAGAGCTGCATTTCGCGCTGCGCCTCTTCTTCACGGGCTTCAGCACGGAGGTATTCCGCATAGTCGAGTGCGGCGTAGGGGCGTAGCTCTAAGAGCTTCGCCGCTTCTTGCGTATTGTAAACATCGTAAGCGTGATCTTGGTTCCTGTACAACTCAGCGAGCAGTAAAATAGCGGCTTCCTCGCGCAAGGCGACACCTTGCTTCAGAAGCTTGAGCACCTGATCGCGATGCTCATCGCACTCATCTGCTTCATCCTGCCTCATCAGATGCTCCGCCCATTCGGCAAAACGCTGGGGAAACTGGCTATGCTCCCTATATTCGTGATAGATCGCCTCTTCCTCCTCATCGCTAAGATCTTCATTCACCGTGAGGAGATGCAAGCATTCGAGCCTGATGGATTCATCTAAGCCCTCTTGAGCTTGCTGACAGGCAGCGAAGCAGCTAGCACTCAGCTCCATCGCCTTATCCTCATCTATCTCGACTCCATGCCCATACTCGTAGCATTCAGAAAGCCAGAACTCCGCGGCGGCATAGCCACGCTCATGCAGCTGGGTCGCAATGCGGTAGATGCGCGTCACATCGAGCGGCACACCGATGCCCTCCTCGTAGCAGCGCGCCAGCATCCAGCCCGCATTCAAATCACCATCATCGAAGGCCTGCTGAAAGCAGCGAGCCGCTTCACCGTCATGTGTGGGGGACTCGGCACAGTAGGCCGCCATCCCTTGCTGAAATAGATTCATATATTAAAGATTAATTGTTCTGCCGCCTTGATTAGGAATAATAACGGGAGGGTAACCGCCGTAGCGGTAGCGATTCGCATTACGCTCACGCTGGTAGTCACGCCACAGGTCATCGTATTCCTCATCCGCCTCTTCCAGTTTCTCGGCATATTCTTCTTCCTTCACCTTCCAAGCTTCCTCGCGCTGCTTCGCGAGCTTCAGCTCCTGTCGCAACAGGCGTATCTGCTCGGCATCACGCTTCTGGGCGGCTTTTTCTTCACGCAGCTTATCTGACTCCTCCTTAAAGCCCTCGCGCACCATGTTTGCATAGTCCGTGTAGCGCTTCACCTCATCTTGTAGATTCAGGCGTACTGATTCGCGCCTATTCCACTCAGCGGCAAGGTACTCAGCCGTGACATCACTCATACTGCCGTAGTGTAGGAACATACTGCGTATGTCCGATGCCTTCATGTAACGCGGGAGATCCTTCGAGTCTTTTAGAAGCTTACGATACTGCTCTTCTTTCTGCTGACGCTTTTCATTCGCGGCGGCTTGCTTTTTATTACGCTCCGCTACACGCTTTTCTACATCATCAGGCAGCATTCCATAACGCTCCTGATTGCTATAGGTGAGCTCATCATAATCCACACGCCTAGCACCAGACGCGTGACGGACAATCACATGGTCGATTTCCGTACGTGAGACGACAGCATCCTTCAGCTGCGTGCCATCCTTCAGGATCATATCCTCTGCGAGAGCTGTAGTGCATAACAAAAGTGATGATGTTACAATATGAGATAAAAATCTTTTCATAAGCTATTATCCCCACCATAGCAAAGATGGCTGGTCGCATCAAGGAGAAAAGAGAAAATCCCTGTCATGATATACACTTGTAATCAAAGCTGAAATCTGCTAACTTCACTACCATCTCTATGCTCATCCTCCTCTCACCTGCCAAGACGATGCGCGCGGACGCATCGAAAAACGGCGTAGCCTCACTCACTAAGCCACACTTTCTCGCACAGGCTCAGCGCATTGTCGCACAGATGCAGGCATTTAAAGCGGCAGAACTCGAGCAGCTCTTTAAGATCAGCTCTCCGCTCGCGCAGGAACTAGAGGTGCGCTTTCGCGCTCATCATATGGGCAGTGCCGTGCTGAATCCCGCAATAGAGGCCTACGATGGCGTGGTGTTTAAGCATATGAAGGGCGAGGCTTCACTACCGCAGGAATACTACGAGCACTTGCAGCGGCACACGCGTATCTGCTCCATGCTCTACGGTCTTCTACGTCCGCTTGACGTGATAGCTCCTTACCGCATGGAGAGCTATCTCAAGCTCCCAGTGGAGGGCATACGCGTCGATAGGTCATGGCGAGACATCCTCACGCCCCACCTCATTGACGATGTGGAGCAAGCAGGGGGCACGCTCGTCTACCTCGCATCGAAGGAGGAGCAGCAGGCATTCCACTGGAAGAAGGTGGAGGCAGCCGTGCGCGTCGTCCACACGAGCTTCCTTCAGAGGAAGTCAGGCAAGCTGCGGCAGGTGGTCGTCTACACGAAGATGGCGCGCGGTGAGATGCTTCGCTTCATGCTGGAGCAGGGGATCTCAGATGCAGAAGAGCTCAAGCGTTTCTCGTGGCATGGCTACCACTTCGCGCCTGAGCTTTCGTCAGAAAATGATTGGATCTGGGTGAAATCCCCAAGCACCTACTAATATTTATCATCTATCATGAGTGGCACCTCGCTTTTTTTAAAATTCAACGACACTCAAATTATTTCTTCCTGCTTAGCAAAGGTCGATATAGACCTTGAAGACGCGGAGGAGTACTGCAGTTATGATGAGGATGATGGTCTATTCTTATTACGAATAGCTAGCTCTATTACAGGGCAAGAATCACTGTGTCACATTCAATCTTTCTGCGAAGAGCTCAAGAGAATGAGGGCTCAGAATAAAAAATTATTTCTTCAATTTGATGTTCTAGAGCAGCTCCCCCTGCATCACACTCGTTTGCATCTTGATTCCAGTACTGCTATAAAAGCATTAGCCCAATCTGAAGCGGGTTTACAATATATAGCCTTTCCCGATGCGAGAAGACGATCTACTCGACGCGTTTTAGAGAGTTTCTTTCTTATTGGCTTATCTGTAAAGCAAGAAGAAACGCATTGCCCCTTATGGGAAGAGTTAGCTAGAGAAGGTTTATCCGAAGATGAACATATAGATTTTGTATGTTATAAGAACCATCGGTTTATATTGTTATCACACGATGTTTGGGAATCATATAATACATTTATTATAAAATGGCTCAAGCGATATAATGATCGCTTTAAGCATTCAGATTATGCCACATTATACCTATCATATTTTATGAGTTCTCATTACACGGAGGTAACGATCAGCTCCCAGTGCCTCAAAGCGCTTTATCGCGCCAACTTATCATTAAGTATAGATATTCATAAAGCCTTTTATATAGATGAAGAGGATTATTCAGCAGTCGCGCAGCTAGCTCGTTATATTTTCGCCAGCAAAAAGTGGAGAGACAGAATAAATAACAAGGGGTAGAATGCCTTATTACCCTCTTAAGGGCACCTTGCGAAATTAGTCCGAGTAAAATGTAGATCTCGAAAATGAGCGAAGCAGCACGCCTTTTGCCGCATTTTGGCGAGAATTTACAGCTTTTTGGGCTTACATAGCTCGCTATGCGCGCCCAAACGCCGTAAATTATCATCCAAACTGCATGCAAAATCCGAAGCTGCTAATTTCGCAAGATCCCCTTAATAATCACTTATGTTTAATCAACAGTACAGCGAATTCACGCTTAATGCGCGTCTTGTCCACAAACTGAAGAAGGGCATTCTGTATTCCTCGTCTTTCAGCTTGCTATCATTAGGATGGCTGCTTTTTGGACGTGGGGCAAGTACGTGTAGCCCATATCAGGTCTATGCGGCAGGTGCATTCTTACTTGCGGGCGCATGTCTCGTGGCCGTAGCACCCTACTTATTTATTATGCTCATTCAGATGAGACGACTTTCGATAGGGAGCTACGAGTTATCCCTATCAAGCGTGGGTATTGAGCGCATCCACCGACGAGGGGCAAGCATGGTATCTCAGGAGCAATGGCTAGTTTCAGACATTCAGCAAGTATGTATCAGCCGTAGTGCAGTGGGGCGCGAGCAAGCCCTAGAGACGTGTATGCGTTATTTTCAAGCCCTATTCTCAGATGAGCACTACTACACGGTTTACCTCGTGGATGCTCATCATCAAGAACACTGGCTGCTGACGAGCTCAGATGGCGAGGAAATACGCAGGTATATCAAAAGCTAAGCTATTTATTACCCCATATCCCTACTCAAGACTATGTAGATGAGCCTACCCGCATCCTTCATCCACCGCTATGGCTATCGGTCTGTGGCACCACGCTCACAGGAATGAGAAGCAAAGCTATGAATCTGTTCTTCGCGGGTATGGCGTTAACGTTCTTTAGCCTTATGTCTGGCATTTTAGCTTATAATTCTTATGTCAATGGCGAGGCAAGCGGTCCGTGGCTTCGCAGCACAGGCACGCTACAGAATCAGCGAGTGGTGACGAAAGTGGACGATGACGAGGAGCTACGAGAAATACATGCTACGGTGCATTATCCCCGCCACAAGCAAATGACCACCAAACAAGTGGAGCTATCCGAGGAGCGCGTAAAGGAACTAGGGATCGCGCAAGGCGATACTCCCTGTATGCTTGCTGTCTATTGGCAGGAGGAGCACCCTGAGAAGCTGCGTTTAAGCCCCCCTCTACCAGTGAGCCGTCCCTTTTACCTCGCCCTACTTTCGCTTGCCCTATTTACATCTCAAGTCATACCGCTTTCCATGCTCAGGGTATACCCTAAGCCCACGGTGAAACCAGCAGTATAGGCATAGGTACACTACTCACGGAGAATCACGTCAAGCGGCTCATTTAGCAAGGTATACGTGGCGTGATAAAAAAGCCTTGCAAATTTAAGCGCTTGGCTTCTGCGCCTTTTGACGCTTCTGATGCAGCTCGTTAGCTTCTTTCTTATAGCGCGCGACTCGCTTATCGTCTTTCTGACTCCCCTTGCCGAAGTAGTCTATCAAGAGTCCGTAGGCATCCAGATAGCCTCGTTCAGCGGCTTGTTCCAGTAGTGTGATTGCCTTTTTAGCATCGGCTTTGACTCCTGCGCCTTCCAGATAGATGGTGGCGAGGTTATAGAGTCCTCTTGGCGAGCCTGTAGCAGCAGCGCGCTCTGCCCATTGGAAGGCTTTTGTAAGATCTTTTGACGCGCCTACACCTTGACGATAAAGGAAGGTCATGTTCGACATGGCATCGGCGTGCCCTGCTTCAGCGGCTTTCTTCGTCCACTCATAGCAGAGCTGCTCATTCTTCTCCACACCGAAGCCGTCTATGTAGAAGATGGCCACGGTGGACATGGAGTCTACATGCCCCAGCTCACCAGCTTTTTTCGCATATTCAAATGCTTTCTGCGGATTCGCCTCTCCGACATGCTTTCCAGTGCGGTAGAAGGCCGATAGGTTCGCAAGCGCATCGACATCGTTTAACTCTGCGGCCTTAGTCATGCAGCTGAGGCCTTCTTTCACATTCTTCTTTATGCCCACTCCGTCGATGAGGCAGGCAGCCATGACATTGTAGGAAGAGGCATCGCCGAGTTTCGCGCCTTTTTCCGCCCATTCATAGGCTTTTTTATAATCTTTCTTCAGCTGTGGTGCGCCTGTCATGTACATGAAGGAGAGATTCCCCATCGCACCAGGCTCACCCTGTTCGGCCGAGCGACGCGTCCATGTCACGGCCTGCACCATATCCGCCTTCACCCCCAGCCCTACGAGATAGCGATAGCCTAGCTCCATCTGGAACTTCGGCAATCCCATGCTCGCTGCCTTCATGAGCAGCTGATTCGCCATATTGATATCGGCGGCTACTCTCTCGGTCCCATGGGTGTACATATTCACCATCATTTTCAGCGTTCCTGTAGCCCCCTGCTCCATGGCTTTTTCGAGCCAGTACAGGGACTTCTCCCTATCAGGCTCTAGCCCGCCCTCGCCTGAGGCGTACGCAGCGGCGAGAGCTTCCTGTGAGCGCGATAAGCCAGCCTTGGCTGCTTTCTCTATGTAGGAAAAGCCCTTATCAGAATCGGCAGGTACGCCCATGCCTTCGACGTACATGTAGCCGAGGCTATGCTGAGCCAGCAGGTTACCTGCTTCTGCGGCTGGAGTCAGCAGCTTGATAGCTTTCGCATAGTCCTGCTCCACCCCATCGCCCAGTACATAGCGACGTGCCAGATCGGTTTGCTCTTGAGCTTTTTCTGGGGACATCGCCAGAAGGCAACTCGACGATGCGATCAACAATGAAAGGCTTAGTAGGATAGGGGGGGTCATACGTGCTCTATTATAAGAAAAAACTCGCCTTAATCAAGCCCTAACAACATTTTGCTAACAAATTGCAAATACACACACCCATGAATCTCTAAGAAACACTTAGGATTCAGCATTCTCGGAATCTGAAAATTGCTTCCCTAAGTGTTCCTTATAAAACTGCACGCGCTCTGGGTCAGAAAACTCTTCACTGGTGAAGATCTCCAGCAGCGTGTCATAGGCATCCTTCTCTCCATGTCCTGCGGCATCCTCCAGTAGATCCACACCCTTTTCCATATCGACATCCCTGCCTAGACCATTCAGGTAAAGGAGAGCTAAATTAAACGCTCCCGCAGGTAGACCACGACGCATCGCACGCTCAGCCCAGATATAGGCCTGCTCATAGTCGGTCTCGACACCCTCGCCTTTGCGGTAAAAATAGGAGAGATTTGACATAGCTAAGGGATGACGCAGCTCGGCGGCTTTCTTCATCCATTCAAAGGCGAGCTCTTTATTCGGCACGACGCCCACGCCCTCGATGTAGTGTATGATAGCCAGATCCACCATGCTAGAGGGTGCTCCTGCCTCGGCAGCCTTCAGGCAATAAGAAAACGCCATTTGTGGATCGGGGGTCAATCCATGCTCGCCGTGCAGGTAATAATAGGAGAGGTTAGAAATAGCACCGGTATGCATCATGTCTGCCGCCGCGCGCATGCAGCGCAGGCCCTCTTCCTCATTCTTCTCTGTACCTATACCTAAAAGATAGCAGATAGCCAGTAGGTTCGTCGCCGAGGCGTCGCCGAGTGCCGCAGTTTTCTTCGCCCATTCATAGGCGAGATCTGCGTCTTTCGCGATACTTTCATTGCCATTATAGTAGGTGTTAGCCACATGCCTCATCGCGACGACATTCCCCTGCTCCGCGGCTTTCAAGAACCAGTCAAAGGCCTTTTTCCCATCCGCTTCGACATCCACCCCATGCAGGTAACGCAGTGCGAGCTCTAGCTGGAACTCAGGCATTCCTGCGCTCGCGGCTTTTTCCATCCAGTAGAATGCCTTTACCGCGTCAGGCAACACGTCTTTATAACCAGCAGTGTATAAATTGATCAAATCACCATAAGCCGATGCGAGTCCCTGATTCGCGGCTTGCTCTAGCAAGGACATCGCTTTCTCCACATCTTCCTTCTTTCCATCGGCATTATTAATCAGATAGTCAGCGAGAGTGGCCTGTGCGCGTGCATAGCCTGCTTCTGCCACGGACACGAGAAGGGAGAGCCCCTTCTCCTCATCGACAGGGACGATCCCCCCCTTGATGTAGAGCTTCGCGAGATCAAGCGTCGCTTCCTGCTTCGCGTGCTCCAGGGAGGGCATCTCAAATAGTTCTGCGTATCTTTCTAGGGTTTTCTGAAGCAATTCTTCATTCCCATATTCTTCGCTTGCGTAAATTTCGAGTAGCAGGGAGCATGCGAGTGTCGCTTCAGCATCGAGAGCTTTCTCTAAATAGCTGATCGCTTTTTCCATATCCGCCTCTCCAGCTAATCCGTAGCGGTAGATGAGAGCGAGATTAAAGAGACCTGCAGAGCCACCTTGCTCTGAGGAGCGTTCAGCCCAGAGTATGGCCTGTTCCATGTTCACGGGAGTACCGTTCCCATTCATGTAGCGCTTTGTCAGCGCGTCCATGCTCTCGACGTCGCCCGCTTCTGCCGCTGATTTCTGTAGCTGGTAGCTCAGTTTCTGATTCACCTCGACACCATGCCCTGTATCATAGTAATGAGATAAGGTTTTCATCGCTTGCACATCACCTCGCGTGACTGCTCGTCGAAGATAGGTGAGACACATCTCCATGTCGGCTTCCAATCCATATAAACCGTCGCGGTAGTAGTTAGAAAGTGAGAGCAGAGAGATGGCGTAGTCTTGATCTGCCGCCATGTGCATATAGCGCAGGCCTTCTTCTTCATTCTTCTCGACTCCGTCTCCATTTAAGAGGCAGATTGCTCTCAGGTTATGCCCCCTAGGGCTACCCAGCTCCGAGGCTTTCTTCACCCATTCGTATGCGATAGTATCATCTTTCTCGGTCAGGGCGTTTCCGTGCTTGTATATCATGGCGAGGTTCACCATCGCTTGGGTTTCGCCCTGCTCGGCAGCCTTCCTAGTCCAGTACGTGCCCTTCTCGGCATCGGCTTCTATGATTTCACCATTCAGATACTGGTAACCGAGGTCCATCTGAAGACGCGCATCACCAGCAGTCGCGCCTTTCTCAAGCCAGTACATGGCCTTTTCGTAATCCTTCGCTACCGCCCCCTCACCTACCATATACTGCCCCACGAGTGCCCTGATGGAGTCTATCTCCCCCTGCTCAGCTGCCTTCTGCATCCAGTAGTGAGCCTTCGCCTGATCTGCCTCGACAAGATTAGTGCCATTCAAGTAGGCGGCAGCCAGAGACTGCTGGGAGCGGGAGAATCCCGCCTCTGCCGCTTCTATGAGAAGGGCTAGCCCCATCTTCGCATCGGCGTCAATGATATGTTCATTGACGTGAATGATGGCGATCGTGTGCTTCGCGAGCAGATTCCCCGTCTCCGCGGCAGGGGTGAGGATTTCAATTGCTTTTGTATAGTCTACCTCCACGCCATCTCCAGTCGCGAGGCGATAGCCCTGCTCGGCTTGCACCTGCGCCTGCTCCGGAGTCAGGGCGGCGAGAAGGGAGTACGGCGAGAGGGCGAGCGTGATTCCAAGAATGAGGGAGGCTTTCATACTCCCTCATTATAGATGAAAATAGACAGGAATCAAGATCAAAGCCTGTCTTAGCCTCAGTTTCGCCTAGCCATCTTTACTGAGGCTTGGGAAAATGCTGCTGCATCATGCGCTCCGCGGCGCGCTTATGCGGGTTGTCTGGGAAGAGGACAAGGATGCGGTCGAGCGAGGTCTTCGCCGCGTCTTTCTGCCCTGCGAGCAGCTGGCACTGCGCGACACAGAGTGCAGCGCGTATCTGCACCTCTGGGTCTGAGGAGTTCTTGACGATAGTCGCGAACTTAAACGCGGCGCTATCGTACTTCTTCTCGACGAACTCCACGCAGGCGCGCATGCCTATATTCAAAGTCGCCGCTGCGGGCTCTTCTGGATAGGGTCGGTACAGGGGGTCACCGATGACGATACCCTGCCATGAGAGCGCTGGGGTAGCCATCGCCGAGGCTTCTGCGAGGGTGTAGCCCGAGAGGAGACGCTCATAAAAAATATCCAAATGCAGCGAGCCATGCAGGAAGGGCTCCCAGACATTCCCCGCGCTCACATCCGCACCTCTCGCGAGCAGCGCGCCTACCCAGCCCTCATCACGTGAGCGTATATTCGTCGCGCTGAAAGAGTGCAGATGCACGGCGATCGCGCCTGAGCGGAAGCTGAATGTCTGCACGGATCCTCCGCCTACACTGCGAGAGATAAAGGGACCATTCGCCTTCCCCTCATACCATCCGAAGTATATGGAGGCTGGCTGAGGGAGGGGGTAGTGCTCAACGATGGAAGGACGCAGCGCGTCGACGAAGGTAGGCTGCTGGAGCTCGATGGCGCGAGTGGCGATGTTTTGCAACCATTTGTCACCATCAGGGTAGGGACCGCCCTGATCGACGATGACCCAGCCGTTTAGCCCACCGCCGCGCTCCACCTTGATAGGGTTCGTAATCAGACGCTTGTCAATAGAGGGATCAGGGGAATCAATGCGGCAGACGGGAAGCATGCGATAGCCACTAAGGGCGAGATTCTCATCGCGCTTAAAATACGGATTCTGCTGCATACCATCTATCGTGTAGTCTCCTGCTCCGATCAGGGCGAGCTCACTGTCGACGCTCGAGGCTGTCGTCATCTGCCATGGGGGGGCGGTCTCACCTGGAGCAATCGGGCGCGCGGTGATGCGCAGGGGGAGATCGGGCATGAGCACCATAGCATAGATGAGGTGTATGCCTAGCTGGCGGGAGGCGGGGAACTGGAGCTGACGCTGAGCGGCGATCTTCATAAGCGGGTCATGAAGATCCTTCACATAGGACTGTGTCGTGATATCGCGATTCTCCACTGGGATGGAGAGCGCGAGGAGATTTCGCTCAGGGATGCCACGCGTCAGGGCGTAGAGCTTCGCACATTCGTGGCTATGCGAGGACTGGGCATTATAGACGACAGCGACATGGCGTGGCTGGAGCTGCTGTGCGTGGAGACTAGAGGCCACCATACACAGCCCTGTCATGATAAGACAGAGCAAGAGGGTGGTGATTCGCTGGGATCGTTGGGATCGTTTCATGGATGTGGTGTAAGTAAGGATAAAATTTCTTTTTCTTCGGCTGTGTACGAAGCCTTCGCACCATGGGCATCGACGCGTGCCGTCACCCACGTGATGCGCGCCGCGACGGCATGCTCTCCCGATATGATGAAGCTCCATTGCAAAGAACTCTCGCCTATGCGATCGAGCTGGGCGCAGACTTCATACTCCTCCCAGAAGCGCAGCGGCGACTTATACTCCACATCGAGCTTCACACGAGGCATGCCCATCCCCTGCCCCATCAGCTGTGCCAGCAGACCACAGCCATGGAGAGCCTGCGTCTCCGCCACCTCGGCATAGCGGAGGTACTGGGCGAAGTGGACGATGCGTGCCGCGTCCGTCTCGTGGAAGGCGACGCGTGCTCGGTAGGTGCAGTAAGAAGGCAGCATGTTCACAGAGGATATGATGAGGTGTTAATAAGCGACACTCTGGTATAGTGTACTGAGGATGCGTCGCCTTTCATCGACGCGCGGATTCCAGCCTTCCTCTTCGAGCTCGGCGAGGTTGATGGTGTTCTTATCAGCCGCAAGACGTATGTACAGGATGAGACGACGTGTCCCGTCTTCTAGCGTGAGGAAGCGCGTGCGTCCACCATAAACCGCGCCTGCGGATTTTGTGTCGATAGGGGTCTCATCACGGAGCTGAGCGAGCAGATTAGGGTCTAAGCCTTCGAGTCCGAGGTACTTCTCAGCCTGCTCTAGGGTCATACCGCGCAGCTTTTCTTCCTTCACGATGGGTGTGAGTACGCGCATCGCGGCATGGAGGGCGGGTGTCGTGAGCAGCTGGCGACCATCCTTCTCACCTGCGACTTGGTACATACGCTCACGGTCGCGCGCGATGCCATGCTCCACAGTACCGACGAGCTTCGGATAGAAGTAAAACCACAGACCGAGGAACGCGAGAATGGAGCTGATGAAGTAGAGGCGCGACAGCTTCGCGAGCATCATGGAGCGCATAGTCGCGTAGAAGCGAGCGACGAGCCCCTTGTCTGCGTCACCGAAGAGGAAAGTCGCACGCACGCGCCCCTTACTCGCGGCGATCTCTCGCACAGTCCGCGCAGAGGAGACATCCAGCCTGTCGAGATCCACCTCATTCCCCTCATGCGCCTCAAGTGGCTTCGGGAAGAGGAAGGGCAGCAAGCCGAGGCGCAGCACCATACTCGCACCGACAAAGATCCCCGTGTAGACCATCCCCCATGAGAGTCCCGACTTGAGATAAGATACAGGTGACCACAGGTACTCTGGATACCAGACCTGAAGAAAAGGCCAGAGAAGCACGCCGAGCAGCAGGGCTGAGAACCAGCCAGAAAACCACACAAGATTCTTCCGCTGTCCCATCGCGCTGACGATATAAAGAGCGAGCAGCGAAAGCATCCACAGCTTATTCTCATCGAAGTAGCCGCCCTTATCAAAAATATCAGGCTCAGGCGCGCCATGCAGGGGCATGATGGTCGCAGGGGCGGCGAGGTGAGGAAATGCCCACGCGAAGAGGAAAAGCAGGGAGAATAGCACTGACAAAGTGATACGAATAATAAGCGTGGCGGCATTCATATTAAATATATTCTATACCATAATCTCCCCCTCTGTCAAGCTCACGCTTCGTTCATCGTAACAAAAAAACTCCCCTCCTCGGCATATGAGGAAGGGAGCGTCATGAAGCTTTTTACTTCAGTGAATTATTTTGCCTGAAGGCGCACGCGGACGACCTGCTTGCCACCGTCAGTCGTGGAGACCGCGTAGATGCCAGAGAAGCTCTCGGTGATCGCCTTGATCATTGGTTTTGCAACCTCCTCTACGTTCTTTGCCTCGCTCTTCGAGAACTTCGTTACCTGAGGATCTATGATGGCGAGGGTATACTCACCAATGGGAGCGAAGTTCATCGCAAACACAGCACCTGTGAAGGGAGTACCAGCACTGGCTTGGAAGCCTTTCTGAAGCTCGACACTGTAAGCAGAGTCAGAACCCAGCATCCAGAACTTGTCGCTGATAGCGATGTGAGGAATGAGTCCCGCTGGGAATACAGGCATGGAGGGGCTGTGGAGGGTGACTCCGTCCTTCTCTGACTCGACAGTGGCGATCAGATCGACCATACCAGCGTCTTGACCTATCTTCGTGAGGAAGCTCTTTGCCGTGGTGAGCGTATCAGCCCAGCCCTGCGCTACCTTCGCGCGATCGCTCACGCCAGTGAAGAGTGTGAGGCGTGGGATAGGCATCTGCTCAGCTTCGCCGCCAGCGAAGTTTGTGGTCATCCCCTTGTTGTCCATGATCAGACCAGCAGGTGCGTCCATACCAGAAAGAGCTGTGCCGAGGTTGCCCGCGAGCTGCTTCACATCAGGGATGAATACCTTACCCATCTGAAGTACAGGCATGATCTCGGAGCGCATCTCTGAGTTAAGTGTCAGCACGACAGCCTCGGTGACAGAGATAACAGAGTCGAATATACCGTCAAAGGTGACCTCTGCACCTGAGCCAGCGCAGCCAGCACAGCCAGCGACCTCAGCATAGAGAGCCGTGCTAGACTGATCAGCTTGTGCCATACCGACTAGCTTGCCAGCAGGTGTAACAGCCTTGCTATTCGTCGTCATCTCCATATTCAGGCTACCGTCTGCCCAGACGATCACGTCACCCTTGGAGTAGGAGTAGGTCTTAACGATCTGCTCGTAGATACCTGTGAGGGATGCGAGAGAACTTGCGCCCTTGTCGAGGATAGGTGCGTTGTTCGCATTCTTCTTCGCCAGCTCGGTGAGGATGCTACCCACCCCCTTGGAGAGCTGAAGCATGGAGTTCAGTGACTGCTCGGTCAGCTCATCGCTGACACCGAATGTCCCGAGGAAAACTGGGTTCTTCGTGATTTCCTCATTGGAGAAGTCCAGTACAGAAGAAGCCGCGACGGATTCAGCAGCAGCCTGAGGGAAGGTCAGCTTCGCGATATCATCTGCCATCGCGAGGCGCAGGCGATTACCTTCACGGGAGAAGGCGAAGTACACCTTCTTGCCGCGCAGGGCTGCCATCGCATCGACGATAGGCTTCGTGTCCTGCATAGCCATCGTCTGCATGTTCATCATGATCGCGTCGAGCATGTAGTTCATCTCCAGACTGACGATGAAGCCACCGGGGATGTCCTGCGTCGTGAGACCGAGCTGCTCCTTTTCCTCTGGTGTCGCTGCTGTGAGCACCTGATTGAGTGTCATCTTAATATTCTCCTCGATCACTGCAGTATACATACTACCTTCAGCGAAGCTCACACTCATGTGCATCGTAGGAATGGCCAGAGTCGTGCCTTCCATCATCTGGGTGGCGAGCTTTTCGCCCATAGACTTGATGAGATCGTTATCGCTAGACGCAGCAGCCCATGCCTGAGTGAGCATGGTCATGTAACCGCTGTTTGATAGACTATTGAGTGCGGCAAAGCTAGGCTCGATGCTGGAGTCCATCCCAAAGGCGAAACTCGTCACATCGGGAATCTGAGCGAGAACTTCTTCCACATTTGTTTCCGACTCCTTCATCGCAGGTGCAAGAGAAGGATGAGTCATCACAGCCTTCGCACACTGACGCCAATCACCAGCGGCGATCACGATAGTGGCAGACTGAGGAATATCTGCAAGAGAAGGGAAGGCAGCAAGACGCTGCTCAGGTGTAGCGGTCGCAGTAGCGGATGACTGAGCGAGTTCCTGAATGATGGCAGAAGGGGTGCTGTTCGCATAAACAGCCGAACTAGTAATAGCGCAAGACGCAGCTAAGAGGTGATGAAGTTTCATAACTCCTTCAAGTTAGCGTATAGCGATAGGGCTGTCAAGACGAATAGCGACATAATTATGTCATATTAGGAAAATATATGCCGTATTGCACCCTTGACTTGAGAATAGTGGCAGTTTATACTCACACGTATTCGCATTATAAAATTCACTCCATTCTCTTGATATCATGAAAACACCCCTTCTTTCACTCGCGCTACTCTGCGCCTTCCTCGCCCCGACCAGTCACGCCCAGTTCAACATGGGAGACGGCGACAGACTCGGCAATAATCCCCACCTGAACAAAGCCAGCAAGGAAAGCAAAGAAAAGAAGCCCAAGAAAGTGCGCAGCGTGAAGGACGCCCTCGAGCAGATGGATGTCTTCAACGGCGAGCCAAACGCGAACGCCCAGTACTTCATCTTCCTGCGCTCCGCGAGCTGGTGTGGTCCCTGCCAGAAGGAAATGCCAGAAATCGTCGAAATCTATAAGGATATCAAGGCGAGCAAGAAAGTCGAACTCATCCTCTGGGCTGCCGACAACAGCCCTGAAGCCGCGCAGAAATTCCTCGACCAGCACAAGGCCACCTTCCCCGCCACCATGGATGCGAGCATCCTCACCGAAATGCAGGGCAGCTCTGGCATACCACACGCCTACGTCGTCGACAAGAAAGGCAAGCTCCTGTACCGCGGACATGGCACCCTCGTGAAGAACTGGCGTTACTCCACGATCGATTACCGTAAGAACAAGAAGGAAATCGTCGCCTACATGAAGACACTCCAGCAGCCGACAAAAGACACCAGCGAGCGTTAATCTCATTACCCCAAGCCACGCAACATGATAAGACCAGCCCTCGCCCTCAGCAGCCTCGGCGCAGCCGTCGCCCTCAGCAGCACAGCCCTCGCCCTATCCACCGACCCGAAGAAGCCCAACATCATCTTCTTCATCGTAGACGACATGGGCTGGCAAGACACCAGCGTCCCCTTCTGGTACAACAAGAAGGGAGAAGCCCAGCGCACCTACTTTAACGCCCGCTACAAGACCCCGCACATGGAAGAGCTCGCGAAGCAGGGCATGCTCTTCACGCGCGCCTACGCCTGTCCTGTGAGCTCCCCGACACGCACGAGCCTCATGACAGGTCAGAACGCCGCGCGCCACCGCGTCACGAACTGGACACTGCTACAGGATAAGCTCAACGACTCGCCGAACAATACCTTCGCCTCCCCCGACTGGAATGTGAACGGACTCCAGCCGGCAGGCACACGCCCGAAAGGCACCGCGCGCAAGCCCATCAGCGAAGAAAAGGTGAAGTACGAGATCAAGCGTCCCTACGTCGCAGCGAGACCTCTTCCAGAATACCTACGCAAGCTCGGCTACACCACCATCCATTGTGGTAAAGGACACTGGGGATCACGCGACACCCCAGGGGCGAATCCTACCGAGCTCGGCTTCGACTACAACATAGCGGGCAGTGAAATAGGCGGTCCTGCCGACTTCCGCGGCAGCCGACGCTACAGCGCACCGAACAACGACTTCTGCGTGCAGGGCATGGATGAGAACGAGTTCTACGACAAGGACGTCTTCCTCACAAAAGCCCTCACGACAAAAACCCTACGCCTGCTCGACAAGCTCAGCCATGAGCCGCAGGAAAAGGACAAGCCCTTCTACCTCTACATGAGCCACTACGCCATCCACGCACCACTGGACGCACGCGCGGAAGACAAGACACTCATGAAGAACTACCCCGACCCATCACTGAAGAAGCACCCAGTCGATGGGAAGGCATGGAGCCTCAATGAGCGCAACTACTGCACCCTCATCGAAGGCATGGACCAGAGCCTCGGCGAGCTCATGGCATGGCTGAAAGCGAATAACGCGGACAAGTCCACCATCATCCTCTTCATCGGGGACAACGGAGGACTCGAAGGACAGGGACGCATGGGAAATGCGAACTACCCCCTACGTGCGGGGAAAGGCTCGGGCTATGAAGGCGGCATACGCGTCCCCATGCTCGTCAGCTGGCCAGGTGTCGCGGCGGGAGGCTCTCGCAGCGACAGCCCCGTCATCATCGAAGACTTCTTCACCACCATCATCGACATGGCAGGTGGCAGCAAGATGAAACTGCCCAAGACCGTCGACGGACGCAGCTTCACCCCCCTACTCCGAGGAAAAGAACTGAAAGACAAGCCCATCCTGCTCCACATGCCAAACTGCTGGGGCTATGGGAATAACTACCCGCTCATGTCTGCGATGATCTTAGGCGACTGGAAACTCTTCTACCGACATGGCTCGAAGGATCTGGAGCTCTACAACTTAGCGGAAGACATCAGCGAGAAGAATAACCTCGCGCAGAAACACCCGCAGAAAGTCACAGAACTCGCCATCATGATGAGCCAGCTCATGAGACACTACAAGGCGCAGATGCCAAGCCTCAAGAGTGAAAAGCCCAACGCAAGAGGCGAAAGAACACCACTCCCTTACCCAGACAAGCTGGGTAAGTAGTGTTCGTGCATTCACGGCAAGAACGCGGTTGCGTTTGCCACGGAAGAGCACGCCACACCCAGCAGAGCACGCCACACCCAGCAGAGCACGCCACACCCACAATAAAGGCGGTGCAGGTGGTCCGACCACCTGCCGGGTCAAAAGCACGAAGCCAAACACGCGTCCGTGCACCGAAAGAAACAGGGTGGAGAATCTCTTCTCCACCCTGCCTTATATGTTATGTCGTTATTGCGAATGACTTGTTCTTAGAAGTAGAATACTGCCTGAACACCCCAGACTACACAATCATCTGTAGCAGTGTTGCTAGCAGGATCCATGATGTACTGGAAGTGAGGCTTGATGAGGATGTTGTGATTTACTTGGAAGTTGTACATGAGCTCAATTACCTTTTCCTGACGTGTTGTTTCTGCTTCACCGCCGAAGCCAGGTTTGAATATACCAGCAG
Source organism: uncultured Akkermansia sp. (assembly GCA_964370425.1). GTDB lineage: Bacteria > Verrucomicrobiota > Verrucomicrobiia > Verrucomicrobiales > Akkermansiaceae > Akkermansia. The sequence continues at coordinate 81,867 of CAYJJD010000002.1, forward strand.
CTATACCGATGAAGTCGCTTTCACGTGCTTCGGAGCTGAATGGACGGATGTGCGCACCGAGGCTGAAGTCGTTGTCTGGACCGTATTCGTCACGAGCGGAGAAACCTGCACGTGCGTAGACGTCGACGCGGTCACCGAGGCTGTACTCGACGCTTCCAGCGAGACCGTAGTTGTATACCATATCTGCGTCACCTGCTGCGTTTTCACCTTCGATGGCGTTGAGGAATGGGTTGATACGGAATGTACCCTTACCGTCTGCGAATGTGCGACCATATTCGAGTACGTATACTGCACCACGACCAGACTTGAATGGGTTGTGACCTGGCTCTGTGTTTGTGCGTGCTACACCAGCGATAGCCCAGCTTTCCTGGTCGATCTGGAAGGTGAAGACGGCACCGAGATTGCTGTCGTTGAGTGGTAGAATTGTGGAGTTGAGGAAGCCACTGTTTGTGAAGCTGCCGTATGCGTCGTTAGCGATTCCGACTGCGTCGAAGTAGTTTGTGAGGTTGACGACACCGAAGTTAAGAACGGCACGGTCATTCTTGAAGAACTGCGTGAGGACGATTTCTGGCATGACGATCTCACGACCACCCATGTACTCAGCGTGTGCTGCTGTGGTAGAACCGATTGCTGAGCTGAAGTCGTTTTCTGTGCGGCGTGTAGTTGCGTCGAGACCGAGTGAAGCTGCTACTTCGGCGCGGAGCCAGAGACCGCTGTGCTCGCTGCTGGAAAGGATGCGCTTAGCAACCTGACCGTGGAGGAGGAACATGTTCTGATTGCGTGGTGCGTCTGTCTCCGTGCCTGTGGCGTTCCAGTAGCCGAAAGCGGCTTCCATGTACCACTGTAAGCCGAGCTTTTCATCGCAATGGATCTTTGCGTTGTAGTCGTTCTCTTCAGCTGGGAAGAGGGACATATCGCAGCACATGTCATAGGAGTGCTTGACTTCTGCCTGTGCGGTGCTGCCGACGAATGCAGCTGTAGCTGCTGCGAGTATTGATGCGTAATGCGCTGTTTTCATGGTTTGTTATTGTGTTTGTGAAAGCTGTGTTAGGAAGAACTAACGACGCGATATTAGAGGACACTAACACAGATGTCAACAAAAAATGTGTCTTTCATGATATTTTTTTAATTGCGACTAACTTTTTTTAAGATATTCTAAATTAGAATTTAGCAAAAAAAAGTAAACAAAATAATTAACACTGTCTAGCAATAGAGGATTCAGCATACGCGAATAGTGCTTGACATTAGATTTTTTCTAAAAAGAGATTTTCAGCTCTAAAATCTCACATTCATTTTTCAAGAAGCAATGCGATATCAGGATTCTACCCAGTTGTAGTGTTTAGCTCCTTATCCGCTCACGGCAGCTGCGATTAAAAAACGCGCGTGCTCCGTGGCTGCTTCTGCATGCGCATACGAGTAGAGCTGTACCCACGTAGGGTACAGCTCCAAAAGAGGTGTGATGGTCGTGCAGCGATTAACGCTTGCTGAACTGGAAGCGCTTGCGAGCACCAGGGCGACCGGGCTTCTTACGTTCCTTCATGCGGGAGTCACGAGTGAGCAGACCCTGCTCACGGAGGAGAGGGCGGAAGCTTTCGTCGAGCATGACAAGAGCGCGAGCGATAGCTAGGCTCATAGCACCAGTCTGACCATGGATGCCACCACCGTTAGAAACGAGGCGAACATCAAAACGGTTCATCGTGTTCGTAGCATAGAATGGCTGGAGAACAGCATTCTGAAGCACGTCGGTAGGAAGGTATTCTTCGAAACCACGACGATTGATGGTGATCTTGCCAGATTCGCCTTCAGCGACTGGTGTCAACCATGCGTGTGCAACAGCTGTCTTGCGACGGCCAGTAGCGCTATATGGAGTTGTTGTACTCATATGTGTATTATTAAAGGGGATTAGGCGATTGTTACAGATTCGGGAGCCTGAGCTTCATGTGGGTGGTTAGCACCGACATAAACCTTGAGGCGACGACCTTGTGCGCGACCTTGACGTGTGTGAGGTACCATACCACGGATCGCAAGCTCAAGAATCATTTCTGGATGCTTTTTGCGAAGCTTGGAAGGTGTCGTTACGACCTGATTACCGACATAGCCCGTGTATCGGGTGTAGATCTTCGCGCGTTCCTTGTTACCTGTAAGGACGACTTTTTCAGCATTGATCACGATGACGTGATCACCGCAGTCGACGTGAGGGGTGAAGATAACTTTATCCTTACCACGGAGAATCTTAGCTGCTTTGACTGCTACTTGACCGAGCACCTGATTGGCTGCGTCGATCATATACCACTTACGCTCAATGTCTTGAGCTTTTGCTGAGAAGGTTTTCATATTTTGAGTTTTATTCCAGTTTTGGCACTTGCCATCGAACCTCTTTGTTCGCGGGCAGCTAATCTACTCTTATCCCATGCTTTTGTCAATGGCATTTTTATAATCTTGTTGTTTTTTTCTTCACTGGGTGGAGAAAAAACGATCATGCGTACCATGGATGAAGCGAGACGAGCTAGTGTCTGCGCGTGAGGTGCGGGAAGTATAATCTATTTAAGAGCACCATGCAAGCCTGAATTTTGAATTCGAGCGAAGTAATCCTCCTTATTATACCTGCTATCAGAGTGATGTGAGTTGAAATAATTGTGATTATCTTGAGAAAATTCCTTTGGCTTGACTGACTATTCCAGCCTGTTGCCTTTTTTATCCTTTAGAAGCACACGTGTCCCAAATAAAAGTCACGAGTATCCGTAATAAAAGACGACCAGCAC
>CAYJJD010000003.1:0-76450 GCA_964370425.1 uncultured Akkermansia sp.
TAGCCTCAAGCTGCCATCCAAAGCATGAAGCTGCTAATTTCGCAAGGTGCCCTAATGAGGGTAATGGGGCTAATGAGGATCTCGCGAAATTATCTGCGAAAGACGTACTGTTACGCTCATGGCTAAAAAATACTCAAGCTGCCGCAGATTGACAAGGGGGCGGTCGCGTGGTAGAATCGGCGCGCCATGTTGAATAAATCCCTCTTAGCTCGTTGTAGCAATGCCCACGGCGTTTCTGGTTTTGAATCTGAAGTCCGCCAGCTCATTCGTGACGAGCTCAGCCCTGGCTGTCACTTAAAGGGATACCCGAGCGGCAACCTCATTGCCACCTTAGACTCTGCTCAGGAAAGCCCACATGTCATGATCTCCGCGCATATGGATGAGATAGGCTTCATGGTGCAGAGCATCACGCCTGATGGCTACCTGCTCATCGTCCCCCTCGGTGGATGGTGGAATCACACCCTGCCCAGCCAGCGCATGATCGTGCAGGCTACTGACGGCAGTAAGCATCTCGGTGTCGTGGGCTCGAAGCCTCCCCACCTCTTACCTGAAGCCCAGCGAAGTCAGGTACTCTCGAATGAATCACTCTGCATCGACATCGGTGCGAGCAGCGCGAGCGAAGTCGCCGAGCTGCATATCATGGCAGGCTGCGTCGTCGCCCCAGACGCGACTCTCACCGCACTATCCATCCCCCACCGCTGGATGGGGAAGGCCTTTGACAATCGCATAGGCGTCTACACCCTCATCGAGGTAATGAAGCAAATCGCTAGCGAGGCTGACGAATGCGGGAGTGGGGCAGCCCCCCTCCCCTGCCGTCTCAGTGCTGCCGCCACCGTGCAGGAAGAGCTCGGCACGCGCGGTGCGCGCGCCCTCGCGATAGAGCAGCTCCCAGATGTCATGATCGTGCTCGAAGGACCGCCAGCAGACGACACCATGGGCATGCCTGGACAAGGACGTACAGGCGAGCTGGGTAAAGGCGTGCAAGTACGCCTCTATGACCCCACCCACGTCACTCACCCCGCCCTCGCGCAAGTCGTGCGTGAAGTCGCCGCACAGGAAAACATCCCTGTGCAGTGGGCAGTACGTCGCACAGGTGGCACGGATGCCGCGGCCTCCTACTCGAACTGGCAGGGTATACCCAGCATCGTTCTCGGTGTTCCAGTGCGCTACATCCACTCTCACCAAGGCATCCTCGATGAACGCGACGTGATCGCCATGCAGCAGCTCTGCTGCGCCCTCATCCGCGCACTTGATGCGCAGAAAGTAGCCTCCTTCATCGAGGGATAAAGCGAGCGAAGCACACTGAGACATCCCTCTATCCCCCTATGGAATCTAGTTACCAACACACAGGCGGCGGCAGCTCGGACCGCATACTCTGGGTAGACACGGCGCGCTGCATCGCCATGTTCTTCATCATGTGGTTGCACACGCGCACAGCCCCCAGCTGGCTTCCCTTCCCAGTCGGAGGCGCGATCTGCTTCTTCTTCCTTACGGCAGGTTACTTCCTGCCACGCAAGCCTCTGGAATGTGGGAAACGCACCCTCCAACTCATCGGAGCATGGCTGATCTGGTCTCTCATCACCGTCACCCTATACCTCTGTGTGGGACCGGGCATGCAGTTTGAATGGCAGCGAGCCATAGGCTGGGATGCCATGGCGTACAATGTGCCGCTGTGGTTCTTACGTAACCTCATCGCCTACCAGCTCATCTTCTTCATCCTCCTGCTGACGCGCGCGCTACCATGGGGGGCAGCCATCGTGCTATTCCTTTGCTGCATCTGGCCTTACGCGAAGCATGGAGAACACCACATCGTGCTGCGCTTCGACTGGATCATCGCGGTAGCCATAGGCTTCGTCATCGGCAGCGTAGGGCTCGCACGCCTCAGCAGGGTGCTGGAGCGCGGCATGATACCGCTAGCGCTGCTGGCTGGCTTTCTCATCAGCTTTGAGTTCTATAAATACCCCTTCGCAGGCTACACATGGTTTAGCTTCTCATGGGCACTGGGAGACAACTGGTCGCACCTGAGCGGAGATTTCTCGCTCAACAGCCTACCACTCGTCGCCCTCGGGCTGAGCCTAGCCTATGCTCTCGTCGCAGTCGCACTGACGCGCTGGCTTCCCTGGGCATCGCGTGTACTCGCCATCGTCGGGCGCAACATGATGTTTATCTATGCGGGACACTCCATCCTCTACGGCATGCAGGTGGGGATAGACCAGCAGTACTTCGGCGGTAGACTCGCAGATGGCGTGTGGCTACCCATCGTCGCCATGGTGATCCTGACGCTGATATCGGAATTACTGTGCAAGGTATGTCCGAAACTGATGGTCCTGCTCGGAAGCCTGAGCCTGAAGCACTGGAGACGCAGTTGATAAATGAGTTAGAATGTGCCCTCCATAGCTCATGATTGTTTTTCTTACTCATTTCACTAAGTCACCATTGGCTTGAAATGCGCTCTCGCGCGCCCTCTGGCATGGTACTCTCTGACTGATGAGAGGGTGGATATTTTCATACCTGATTTTGTATACGGGGCATAAAAAAGCCACAAACTGTTGCTTGTGGCTTGATTTATAGTTTCCTTACGCTTGCTTTCTACGGCGACGCGCAAGCAGTCTTGCCAGAGCCAAGAGGCTGAGGCTGGCTGTGCTAGGCTCGGGGATGTAGAGAGCCATGTTGCCATTGACCAGTGTGGTCGTGCCCAGAGCTGTGCCTGTAACCCTAGCATTCTCTACGAGTGTCGCATCATTGCTCATCGTGACACCGCGCGCTACAGTAAGTGCTCTATTCGATGCTAGACCAATCCCACTCTTGCCCAAGGCTAAGTCATCTTTGATGGTGAGTGAGCCTTCGATAGTCGTTGCCCCTGAGAAGTCTGCGCTGGCGTTGTCCAGCGTTACATCAGCTCCTGCGACGATTACGATCGTCCCCCGACCCGAGAAGCTGCTGTCAGCTCCCTGTGAGAAGCCTGTATTCAGCTGGGGCACACCCGTGCTGTCCTCATCGAAGATGATGTTTACATTAGTCTGCCCAAAGAGGGCTTTGTCGAGCGCATCAATATGGATGTCACCCATGACCGTGTAGCTGACCGTGTAGCTGAGTGTGTCATTGCTGTAAGTCAGAGCAGTGATAGAGCTATCGAGTCCTGTGATCTTGTTCAGATCGACAGCACCGCCGCTCAACCACGAGTTAAGATTAGCTCAACCAGTACCTGTGAAGAGGCTGAGGCTGTATTCGTTTCCTCTCTGGTCGAAGTCGATAACTGTCAAGTCGAGCAGGAGATTAGAATCAAAGGTCACGCTGCCTGCCACGACACGGGCTGACGCGATATCGGTGCCGCCGCGGTCTGAGCCAGCGTCGTAGAGCTATCGCCATAGTTCGCTCCAGCACGTCCCGCGCCATACACACGAGCGTAGCCTGTCGAGCCCGAGGTGATTATTCGCTTGCGCGTCGCCTGACTTCGTCATTGCGTCACCCGAAAGAAACAATTGAGCTTTATTTTGAAGATGTATGTTAATCTCGTTTCCTTATCCACGGCTCGTCAAGCATATCGGAAGATATGCTTGTCTCTTGGGTAGCTCGTGCGCTTGTTTTCGCGTCTTCTCTGGTTCTACGCCGTCGCGTTTGCGACGAAAGATAACAGTCGCGCTATCGCGCGCGGTGTAGGAGCGTCAGTTTCGGATGTGGAGGTCATGCTGGGTTTGCATTACGGGCGCGTGTGACTTCAGTCTATAAGAAACTGACGCTGCCGTGCTCTGTGGGCACAGCTTTTCCGCGAGGGCTTTGCCCTCACACTCCCAGCGAGGACGCCGTCCTTGCACCCTGCTTAAGGGCGCGCCCTTAAGAATCCATTTAGGTGTTGCTTATGGGTATTGCGTCACCCATATATAAAAACAAACAAGTTTAGCATGTTCGATGTGCGTGATTTATCATAGTGGTAAAGTCGAAAAAAGCTCCGACTCATGCGGAGTCGGAGCTTTGTGATTATTCGCTTGCGCGTCGGTTTAGCCGATGTGCGCGTTGAGCTTGTTCATGATGTCGATGGCGCACTCAGGGATGTTCGATCCAGGTCCGTAGACGGCGCAAGCACCGTTGTTCAGAAGGAATTCGTAGTCCTGTGCAGGGATGACTCCACCAGCGAAGACCATGATGTCAGGGCGACCAAGCTTCGTGAGCTCTTCGACGAGCTGTGGTAGCAGTGTCTTGTGCCCAGCTGCCAGTGAGCTCATGCCGACCATGTGTACGTCGTTTTCGACGGCCATCTTAGCGGTTTCTTCTGGAGTCTGGAACAGAGGTCCTACGTCCACGTCAAAGCCGAGGTCAGCGTAGGCGGAGGATACTACCTTCGCACCACGGTCATGTCCGTCCTGCCCCATCTTCGCGACGAGGATACGTGGGCGGCGACCTTCTTGCTCCGCGAAGCCGTCCGTGAGGGCGCGTGCTTGAGCGATGAGTGGCTCGTTGTCACCGTAGGTGCTGCCGTACACGCCTGTGATGAGCTTGATGGGTGCCTTGTGGCGACCGAAGTGGGCTTCGCATGCGTCGGAGATTTCACCGAGGGAGGCGCGCTTGCGTGCGCAGTCAATGGCTGCTGCGAGGAGGTTACCTTCGCCGGAGGCTGCGATCTCACTGAGCTTGCCGAGGGCTTCTTGGCAGGCTGTGTTGTCGCGTTCAGCGCGGAGCTTCTCGAGGCGTGCGATCTGGCTGAGACGTACAGCGGAGTTGTCCACTTCGAGGATATCGAGCGCGTCTTCTTGCGCAAGACGATGCTTGTTCACACCGATGATAGGCTCAGCACCAGAGTCGATCGCTGCCTGACGGCGCGCGGCTGCTTCTTCGATGCGGCGCTTAGGAAGACCAGATTCGATGGCCTTTGCCATACCGCCGAGTTCTTGTACTTCCATGATGTGCTTCCAGCCGAGCTTGATAAGATCCTGTGTGAGGCTTTCGACATAGTAAGAACCGCCCCATGGGTCGATGACCTTACAGATGTTTGTCTCGTCCTGAAGGAAGAGCTGCGTGTTACGTGCGATGCGTGCAGAGAAGTCTGTAGGAAGTGCGATCGCTTCGTCGAGAGCATTCGTGTGCAGGGACTGTGTGTGACCGAGGGAGGCAGCGAGGGCTTCCATGCAGGTACGTGCGACATTATTAAATGGGTCTTGCTCGGTGAGTGACCATCCCGATGTCTGGGAGTGGGTACGCAGGGCGAGAGACTTGGCGTTCTTCGGGTTGAAGGTCTTGATGATCTTCGCCCAGAGGACGCGAGCAGCGCGCATCTTAGCGATTTCCATGAAGTAGTTCTTACCCTGTGCCCAGAAGAAGGAGAGGCGTGGGGCGAATGCGTCGATGTCGATGCCTGCCTGTATACCAGCCTTCGCATATTCCCAGCCGTCAGCGAGCGTGTAGGCCATTTCCAAGTCAGCGGTAGCACCTGCTTCTTGCATGTGGTAGCCAGAGATGGAGATGGAGTTGAACTTCGGCATGTTCTGCGAGGTGTACTCGAAGATGTCAGCGATGATCTTCATCGAAGGAGTCGGTGGGTAGATGTAGGTATTACGCACCATGTATTCCTTGAGAATGTCATTCTGGATCGTTCCCGCGAGCTGTTCTTGCTTCACGCCCTGTTCTTCCGCTGCCACGATGTAGAAGGCGAGTACGGGAAGTACTGCACCGTTCATCGTCATGGAGACGGACATCTTGTCGAGAGGAATGCCTGAGAAGAGGATTTCCATGTCGAGGATGGAGTCGACGGCGACACCAGCCTTACCTACGTCACCTACGACGCGTGGATGGTCGGAGTCATAGCCACGGTGGGTGGCGAGGTCGAAGGCGATGGAGAGCCCCTTCTGACCAGCTGCAAGGTTGCGGCGGTAGAATGCATTGGACTCTTCTGCGGTGGAGAAACCTGCGTACTGACGCACGGTCCATGGTCGTGAGACGTACATGGTGGCGTAAGGTCCGCGGAGGTTAGGGGCGATGCCTGCGGTGAAGCCGAGCTGGTTGCACTCGTCGTAGCTGCTCTTATCGTAGCAGGGGGAGACGGCGATCTGCTCGTTTGTCATCCACTCAGCGCCTGTAGGGCAGCTGTTGGCAGTGACGGGCTTGACGGGGTAGTCAAGATTAGAGAAATTAGGGATTTTGCTCATATGAATGTGTGTGTGCAAAAGGTGTATATGCTGTTGCGGATGGATTAGAGACCCAGCTTATCCTGAAGGGTAGCGAGGGTTTCATAGCAGTTTGCTTTCACGTGGATGAAGTTATCCACACCAGCAGCCTTGAAGCTCTCGATGTGCTCGACAGGATAGCCTGCGAGCAGGATGTACATGTCGGGGACGAGGGCGCGCACGGCTGTGACGAAGCCTGGGACGATTTCAGGGTAGCTGTCGTCTGTCGAGCAGATGACGCATGCCTTGCAGCCAGACTCAGCAGCGAGCTTAGCGATTTCTTCTGGAGTGTCAGCACCTGTGGCGTATTCTGTGTCGAAACCACCTGCACGGAGGAAGTCCTGCGTGAAGTCGGCGCGCAGCTTGTGCTGGCGAAGTGGTCCTACGTTTGCGAGGTGTACCTTAGGACGTGAGCCTGTAGCTGCCTTGACGGCTGCGGCCTTGTCGAGGAGTGCTTCGAAGCGCTCGGAGAGGTGGTGCATTTCCAGTGTACGAGCGGAGCTGAATCCACAGTCACACATGTACATGCTACCTAGTGCTGTCTGCATGGTGCAGGAGGTAGCACCGCTGGCGGTGGCTGTCGCGAGTTCGTTGATGTCACCGATGACGAAGTTGACTTCGACTTCTGTGTCGCTGCTAGTAGAGCAGCTCTTGCCTGTGCAGTTTTCTTCGTCAGAGACGAGTGATTCTTCTTCGAGGTTGACGTACTTGTTACAGCCTACGACTGTCTGGCGACGCTGATCGACCATTTCGAGACGCTTGGAGCAGATCGCAGCGACACGATCCTGAACGGTGCCAGCCTTGATCGCGGCATCCATGCCACCTTCGGCTTCGATGCTCTGGAATGTAGCGTAGGCTTCCTTCGCGACTGTTTCCGTGAAGCTTTCAACGTAGTAGGAGCCACCAGCAGGGTCGACGACCTTGTCGAGGCTGAACTCACCTGCGAGCATGAGCTGCAAGTTACGTGCGATGCGTGTGGAGAACTCATCAGGCTTACGCACAGCGACATCGAATGGGGAGACGTCGAGGCTGTCGACTCCACCGAGTACAGCGGAGAATGCCTGAGAGGTGGCGCGCAGCATATTCACCCATGGATCGACCTTGCTGATCGTCCAGCTGGATGTCGTCGCGCCGAGCTTGATCTTCGCGGCTTCGTCGTTTCCTCCGCAGGCGCGGACGACTTCTGCCCAGAGCATGCGCAGAGCGCGCAGCTTGCAAACTTCAAGGAAGAGATTGTTACCGAGACCAGCGTTGAAACGGATGCGTGGTGCCACGTCATTCACGTCGAGTCCCATGTCCACCATGGCGCGCAGGTAGGCTGTACCTGTAGCGAGCATGAAGGCGACTTCGTCTGTAGCAGATGCGCCTGCATTCGTGTAGGCGACACCGTTCACACCGATGGTGCAGAAGTCAGATGTGTTGTTTTCGATCGCCCACTTCGTCATCTGGTACAGAGACTTCGTCGCACCGCAGTAGCCTACACCACCGCAGAGTTTGCCGCGTGTGAGGAGCATGGTGAGGGGGTCGAACAGCATGCCACCCTGAAGCTTAGCAGGGTCGCCGCCCTGAGACTTGCAGGTCTCGATGAGGAGACTGAGGCGTGGGAGTCCGCAGCAAGCTGCGTTAAAGTAGATAGGCTGCGCGCAGAGGTCGATGCCGTCAAAGGCCAGCTTCCAGCTATTGAGCGTGCGCAGGATGGTGCCATTCTTGCAGGAGAGGTTCACCGTGAGAGCTGTAGAGCCCTTTTCAAGTTCGTTCTTCGCCTTCTTCACGAAGCCCTTCGGGCAACGAGCGTAGACGGTCTGAGCGACGTCCCATGGCTTTTCCGCATAACCGAGAGCGCGAGTACCGCGACGGTAGGGGAACTGACCTGGTTGTTCGATGTCAGCGGGGACATCTTCGGCATTGTAAATAGGCTTGAGAGTTAAGCCGTCCACGAGCTTCGTGAACATCAGCTTATCGAAAGGAGCTCCTTTGAGAGCTTCGATGGCTGCGGCTTTCCACTCATCATAGCTTGCGGTTTGGAATTCGTCAAAGGAGACCTGTGACGTACTTGAATTATTTCCCTGTAGCATGGCAAATGTTGTTGTTTTCCGGTGCTTAGTTTGTGATAAGTCGATGGTATTATACGACCGGACGTATGATACCCCACCCCATTATCAATTCTTTTCGGGGTAAAGTCCAGCAAAAATGCTTGAAAACGCGTGTTGCAGCTCATTTTTCTGCCTATAACAAAAGTACACCATCGCTAGACGGTGTACTTGTAAAATGCTGCACTGCGAGCAGGACTCCTAGGCCTGCTCTTAATATTCTGTCCCAAAGGGCTGGAAGACGCAGTGGAATATCACTTCTCCTTCTCGCAAAAGATGAACGCGGATACTGTCTATGTCACGTAAAACTGTGTAGCCGTCGTGCTCTTGGGGAGGACGAGGTGAGAATCGCTCTTCGCGATCGGGAGATAATACTGCCGAGCGGAGTACATGGATGAGACGCCTGTTATTCATGGAGCGCATCTGATCGTAATCCGAAGTCGGAAGCTCTAGTGTAGGAATCGTTGAAATGTTCACATCACTAGTCTACAGAAAACTACACCCTTGTCAAGAAGCTAAGTAAAGAAAATCTGATTTTATTGAAATATTAATATTACAGTTGTCCATAATTTCTAAAAACAGGCGTTAATTTGAGCTAGCAGCTGGTGCTGCTGAGTCTTCATTCTGTATGCCCAGAGCTTCACTCAGTTCGCTATCGAAGTAGTCTAGTATTAAGGCAGCCGCTTCATCAGTGAGATGAGAGTCGTCGTAGAGCATGGGCTTGCCCTCATCAGTGTAATAGTTGCTCTTATCTCCGCTACGGTAGAAGTAGCGAGAGGGAGCGATGATAGTCGCACCGTACTTTGTCGCTACTGTATCTAGCAGAGCTTGGATATAAGAAGCCTGAGCTTTGAATCGCTCGTAGGGCATCCCTTCCGTTCTTTCATAACCAGATCGCTGTGCTACCGTATGCATCACCAAGAAATGAGTTCGTGGCAGAGGGCTGGGTCCCATGATGATGATTTTCTTACCCATGCGGTTGATACTCTCGCAGAATTCTAAGAACACGCGCACGAAGGCTTCATTATTGCTTCTCGGTTCGTGACTTTGGAGTTCTGCTAAATCGTATGAACCATCGTACTCGCCCTCAATGCGGAACTGCCACCATTGAGAAATGATCACATGCGTGATCTGTGGCTGAGTTTCCAGCCACGAAAGGACGGTCTGTGTGTATTCCGCGTGTTGACGATTAGCATCTAACGAGGCGCTTTCTGAGAAGACTAGACTTAAGCTGTGCTTGATAGTCGAGTTGCGACTGACTTTGTAGCCAGCTATATTTTTCTTTTTACTCCATTCATTCATCGCATAGGTATAATGACCAGCGTGGCTATCACCGAAGAGTACAAAGCGATCTGAAGATGATGGATTATCACTGCCCAAGAGGATGAGTCCAGTGCTCAATTCGCAATTGGCAGGATTAGGGAGATTTTCAGGATAAATACGATCTTTTAAACTAGCATTCCCCGTGGATGTCACATAGTGCCTGAAAACGAAAAACTCAGTCAAGGCTGGGATTTTAAAAACGGCTACTCCCATTCCAATAACCAGCACGCATGAGCCCACCACCATGGCGATGGCTTTTTTAAAGTTCCACGTGGGGAGCAATCGTATGGGGAGTTCTATGTACTTCCATGAGAGGTAGGCGGCGACAAAGGATAAGACAAAGGCTACGCTGCTCGCCACGTGAGGTTCGCAGTAAAAGGGAGTCATCGTGGAGAACACGAAGAGCGGCCAGTGCCAGAGGTAGAGTGAGTATGAAATCTGCCCTACTCCCACCATCGGCTTAATGGATAAAGCGCGCCCTACGAAGCCGAAGCCACCGTATCGTAACAAGAGGACAGCACCAAGAACAGGTGCTAATGCTGTGGGGCCTGGGAAGGGTGTTCTCGCGCTATAAAGAAAGCATGGGAGAAGGCAAAGTAGTAGACCGACACATGCCAAGGATGTGCCTACAGGTGCGGAAACCTTAGAGCTTCCCTTGGAGTATGTATAGAGTGCGAGTAAGCTCCCTGCTAGCAGTTCCCATGCGCGGGTGTGAAGCATGTAGAAACTCCATTTATGTGAATGCAGGTCAAAGTAGGGTAGCGCGGACAAGATAAAGGAGACTACAAATAGGACTATTAAGATAGTAGCCCAAGCACGCATCCTCATTTTGCGCATGAGGATGAATAGAACAGGGATGAAAACATAGAACTGCTCCTCTACAGCGAGTGACCACAGATTAACTAGCGGATAGATGAAGAAGGCTGGCTCAAAGTAATCATTCGAAAGTGTCGCAAAATAGAAGTTCGCCCCAAACACCGAACTTAACATCGACATCTTGAAGACCCCAGTGAGGTAGAATCCATTCGTGAACCACAAACAAACAGCAAGAACGAAGATGATCAGCGCAAAGTAAGCTGGAATGATACGGCGAATGCGTTTTTCGTAGAAACGCTTAATGGAGAACGTGCCTTTCTTCGTTTCCTTAACGATACCTAAGGTGATCAAATAACCCGATATGACAAAGAAGATATCCACCCCCACAAAGCCTCCTGTGAGATACTCCTCAAAAAGATGGTAAATGACGACAGGTAATATAGCTATAGATCGAATCCCATCTATGTAGGGAATATAGCTTCCTCCGTATATATTCTGTATTCTTGAGTTCGTGTTACTGTTCATATAATTTGTGTATAAGGCGGGCATGTTAACCCTTTACTAAAATCTTGTCAAGGCTAGAGTTAGGCGTGAAAGTCGGTTCTCACTTCGCGAGCACGCTCGCGTCACTTGCGATGCCGTAGGCCGTGATGGAGCGAAGGGCGAGCCTATCCGCGCCCTTGAGCATGGTGAGAGGGAGGGTGACGCGAGTCTGTCCAGCAGGGACGACGCAGATGCCAGACCAGCGTCCGTTGACGCGGGCTTGGACGTACCACTTGCGCGCGAGTTTGTCAGAAGCCTTCCACTGCATAACAACGTAGTTACCCTGCTGGGCTGCGGCGAGTGCGGGGCGCGCTGGCTTAGCTCGACTAAGCCATGGCATGGCTGGTGGGAGAGCCCAGCTGGAATAGCGAGCGGCTATATACTGCTGTACGCCACCGCGATTCTCTGCCAGTGAGGTCCAGCTCCAGAAGAGCTGCCCTGCGCTCTGGCGAGCGAGGCTGCGGGAGTAGTCTATCTGCCTACCTATCTCGGAAGCAGGGCGACCGGGGTCTACCTTACTGTCGATGCGCACGCTGGCTATACCCGGCCAGATGGGACGCGAGGGGTTAATCGCACTCCACCACTGCATGAGCGCGGTGTAGCTCTGATCTCCTGCGATGCGCCAGTATAGCTGGGGCGCGAGGTAGTCTACCCAGCCCTCGCGCAGCCACTTCGGCGCGTCACAGGCGAGCTGTTCGTAGGCATTCACGCCCGCCTTCACCCCTTGGGGATGACCGGGCTGCCAGATACCGAAGGGACTGATACCGACGCGCACCCATGGCTTAATATCCTTGATATCACTGTAGAGATCCTCCACGAAGTCGTCTATGTTTTCCCGACGCTCTCTTGCCGTCAGTCCGTCTGCGATGTCGTGATGCGGAGGATAGGGATAAAAGTAATCATCCAGATGCACGCCGTCGATGTCATAGCGGCGCACGACATCGAGGATGACGCGCATGATGTGAGCCCGCGCCTTGCTGCTATCAGGATTCAGCATGGTCATGCTGCCAGCCTTCTTGATATGAGCACGCAGTGTGCTGCTCACATGCCCACGACCTACGGGCTTTGCCCCAGCTGTGGCGCGGAAGGGGTTAAACCATGCGTGAAGTTCGAGTCCACGCTTATGAGCCTCCGCGACGGCAAAGGCGAGAGGGTCGTAGCCGGGGTTCACGCCTGCACCTGAGAGCCAGCTGCTCCATGGTTCAAGTCGTGAGGCGTACAGGGCATCCGCATTCGGGCGGACTTGCAAGATGATCGCATTGAGACGGAGACGAGCCGCGGCGTTCAGGATGCTGATGAGCTCAGCTCGCTGCTTCGCGGCACTCAGCCCTGAGCGCGACGGCCAGTCGAGATTATACACGCTAGCCACCCATGCCGCGCGGAACTCCTGAGTCGGCGGCGCGACCTTCTCAGCTACAGGTCGCCACGCCCATGCGGGGCTGAGGGCGAGCGTTACGAGGCAGATAAAGAACGCGGCGATGCCTTTCCTCAGGGAGCTCATGCGAGGGGGGCTATTAGGAATCTTCGAGGTGGCTTTCTAAGTCTGGAGCTCGGTAGATCTCTGCGCCGAGCATGATGAGCTTGTCATCCAGTAGCTCGTAACCACGGTCGATGTGGTAGAGTCGGCTGATTTCCGTCGTGCCTTCTGCAGCGAGAGCGGCGAGAACGAGCGCGGCAGAGGCGCGAAGGTCACTCGCCATCACAGGTGCGCCAGAGAGCCCGATGCCACCGGTAACGACGGCTGAGCCCGCGTCTACCTTGATCTGAGCACCCATGCGCTTCAGTTCTGCACAGTGCATGAATCGCTGAGGGAAGATAGTATCCTTCACCACACTGAGACCGGGGGTAAGGGCGAAGAGAGCAGTCATCTGAGCCTGCATGTCTGTCGGGTAGCCGGGGTAAGGAGCGGTGACGATATTCCCCCCCTGCGCGTCAGCACCAGGCTTCACGAGAACGCTCGTGCCCGCTTCGTTAAACTCGACGATATGTCCGCATTCGAGGAGGAGATCTGTGATGGCTGTCATGTGCTCGCGGCAGACGCGATTCAGACGCACGCCTTCATCGGGGTCCCCCATGAGTGCAGCAGCGACCATGAATGTACCCGCTTCGATACGGTCGGGAATGACGGTGTGGTCACAGCCGTGAAGCTTCTCGACACCATGGATGGTGATGGTGCGTGAGCCTGCGCCTTCGATCTGTGCGCCCATGCTGTTGAGGCAGTTTGCCAAGTCGATGACTTCGGGTTCGCGGGCTGCGGATTCGATGACGGTCGTCCCCTGAGCGAGCACGGCAGCCATCATGAGATTGTCTGTACCAAGAACGGTGGGACCGCTTTCGCCACGCATGTCTACTGTCGTGCCGATGAGTCCATTAGGGGCTTCGATGTGAAGATTTCCGCCTTTCACGCGCACACGTGCGCCCAGTGCCTGAATCGCGCGTAGGTGCAGATCCACGGGGCGGTCGCCGATGACACAGCCACCGGGGAGGGGGAGTGTGCAGCGGTGCATGCGGGCCATCATGGGACCGAGAAGGCAGATGGAAGCGCGCATCTTGCGTACTTGTTCGTAAGACGCGCTGGAGCTGATACCGCCAGACGATGTGATACGTACTGTGCCGCTGGAACGTTCGACCGAAGTACCGAGCTGGCTCAGGATCTGAATCATGTAATTCGTGTCTGAAACGTCAGGTACGCGGCTAATGCGCACAGGCTCATCCGTGAGCAGGGAAGCAGCGAGAATGGGAAGGGAGGCGTTTTTCGAGCCGCTGATATTCACCGCTCCTTTGAGTCGATGACCGCCCTTGACGATAAGCTTTTCCATATGATAGTTATAAAAGGATGAAAATGGTATATTAAAGGATGTATGCCTTAGTTACGCGCGGATTCTACCAAATTAAGGCACGTGTTTCAAGCACATAGTCTCGGTAGGATTAAAGAAAGCTAAATCCACAGAGCAAAAGTCTTAAAACAAGTCGATGACGTAGTTTTAAATTTCCCATGGGTAATACACCCTCGCGTCGCGATTGTTGCAGTTTGGGGATACTGTCGCGCCAGAGCTTTCGGCGGACATTTTTATCCTTCTCGATGCGTATGTGGTAGAGAAGGACGCGCAGCCAATGCGCGGTACACCCCTGGACGACAGAGGCAAACTCGGCGGCATCGCCGCGTGCTTCAAGCTGCAAGAAACAGCGGATAGACGCGAGGATATCGCTCGTCTTCTGCTCGTTCCACGACGAGCGAGTCGCTGACTGCGCGCGTTCGTAGAAGGAGATGAGTGGTAGATCGATATAGCCCAGCTTCTCCACGCGATTAAGGATGGCTAAGAGCCAAGGACCGTCTTCGAAGGATATGCCCTCGGGGAAGACCAGCCCTCTGATGCAGTCATGGCGATAGAGCTTCCCACAGCAAGAAAAGTTCGGCGGATACTCACGTAGAATAAAGCGCACAGGCTGCGAGACGATTTCCAGCGTCACGGCTTCTAGATCAGAGCCTGAAAGCTCGGTAGTCTTCACATGAGGCGTGAGTACAGGACGGCAGGCGAGGCAATCAAGCCCCTGCGCGTCCGCAATGCGCCGCATGCACTCGAACATGCGCGGATGCAGGTAGTCGTCGGAATCTAGGAAACTGATGTAGTCCCCCTGTGCAAGGCGCAGGGCAGCATTACGCGCGGCGGACACGCCTCTATTCTCCTGTCTGATGAGTTTAAAGCGAGCATCGCGCTGCGCGTATTCCTCCACGATACGAGCGGAGTCATCTGTCGAGCCGTCATCGACGCAGAGGCATTCCCAGTTCATGTCGCTCTGCGCGACTACGCTGTCGAGACAGTGTCTTATATAGTCCTGCGTGTTATAAACTGGGATGATGAGCGAAATCATATGCCTAAGCTCAGTTTACCAAGAAAAAGTCAGCGACAAAACGCCTTGGAAATTATTCGTAAACTGGGTGGGGTAACGCTTCGTGTTATAAGTCGCCCCGATGTAGTAGCTCACCCCCTTGTACACGAGGGCAGCACCGAGCTGTGCTTCCGCTTGCCAAGGCTCACTTTCCGCCGTGCTCTTAAAGTCACGGAACACGCCCCCATCGATGCTGAGGTCATGCTCGACGTACTCGCCTAGAATGCTCACAACGAAAAAATAGGAGCTCTTGCTCACGTCATAATTCATCTTCTCAAGGCTGCTCACACCGAAGTTCGCGCTCCTATTACCGATCTGTCGCAGGCTAGGAGGGAGATTGTAGCCGAGACGGAAGACGTAGCCTACGCCCGCACGCACGGCAAAGGTGCCTAGCTCTTCTCGCGCATAGAGCATACTGTCGCTCTGAAGCTCATTGGTCGCATCCAGTTCGAGGCAGGCGATGTTAAAGTCCTGCCTACTGCTGAGCTGGAAGGTGACTTCTGCCGGCACTTGCGTATCCCATCCGCGCCACTGGAAGAGGTCGGTCACGCCGTGAATGAAGCGCTGTGTCTCACGCGCTAAGGACTGATTTCCCGTCGTGCCTATCTGAAACTCCGTGCTTGTACCTATGCTCTCACCCACAGTGATGTAGGCAGCACCCAGTGCGAGGTAGCCAGCGTAGGGATGCTCGCCTTCGAGCGTGTAGCTCGCGTTCGTGTAAGGGGTGTAGATGTTCTGCGTCAGGCTCAGCCCCCAGAAGCTATCCTCGTCTATAGACTGCGCGTAGTCGATGCGTACCCCATTGGTATAATCCTTATCCTCAGCGAAGTAGACATCGTTCTCGATGGTGAAGCGTAAATAATGCTCAGGCAGCTTATCTCCCAGTGCATCTTCGGCTATCTTGCTGTAGCTCGAGTCGATACCGTTTGTAGCATGCGCTACCGAGTTAATCGGGAGAAGGTTAAGAGCAAGGAGTAAAAGATAAGTGCGCTTCATGGAATAATTATTCTCCATGAAAGCGCACTTATGTCAAGCTTAGTTTACTAGTTAGATCTTATTGATCCATGGCTTGAAGAGCACGCACCGCGATCTGAGACCAGCTTTCCAGCCTGTCGTAGAATTCGCCATTCAGCTCTTCAAGGCTATAGAAGCCCATGTCTGCGAGGGATAACTCATTCGGCTCGACGCGTGGGGAGCTCAGCTCGAAGAGGTGGACGACACCAAGGTGCACACGCCCCACCTCATTACTATCATCGTTTATGAGAGCGATGAGCTGCTGCTGCGAGGCACCATCGAAGTTCACCTCCTCGCGTATCTCGCGCTCCACGCCTGCGAGGTAGGTCTCCATGCTCTCGGCGATGCCATCGATGGGATTGATATGCCCACCGATGCCGACAGAGAGCTTGTCATGCAGGCGCGCTTCGCCGCCCTTCTTCGTGCGGGCGTAGGCGAGCACCTTGCCGTCATGGCGGAAGATTGCGTAAGCGATGAGCTGCTTGTACTCAGGGGAATCTTCGGCGATTTCTCGGTCGAGGAACTGCGCGCGCTCCGCCTGTAAGAAGTAACTCAGGTAGCGATCCACCTCAAGGCTCACCCCTTGGAAGTCTCCGACAGAATCGAAGACTTCGCGAGGGACAACGAGGACTTGTTCACCCTTATAAGTAGACATAGTCGTATTATTTCTCAATGAAGATGACCTCAAAGATGCGTGCATCCTTCTGCGCAGGGCTCTCGATGAGAAGCTGACCTGCCTTCTGGATAGGAATGCTCTGGATGCGCTCGTGGACAGCCTTCGCGCCCTTCACCTTGATGTTCTTGCCGACGATGAGGGCTGTCTTCGCATTCACGGGAGCAGTGATAGTCTCACGCACGCCACGGCTGGCATCGAAGTAGCTCAGCAGATCATTGTCCTGCATCGCGTCGACAGAATCGCGTGGATCGAGGGGAGGGCAGTCGAGCTTGAACATATTCATCTTCACGTCCTGCGCGCTGTTGCTCTTATTCGTCAGCGTCATCTTGGCGACACGCTTCTTCGGGAGCTGAGCAGGGCGGGCGATGAGGTTCAGCCCCTCCATGCGAGCCTGTGGCTTCATCGTCGTGCCATCTTCTAGAGTCAGTGTCACGTCAGCCCATGAGGCGAGTGAGGGGTTCTCAAAGTTGATTTCCATCCATGTCGCCGCCACGGGGGTGGGCAGCACCATGGAGACGCTTTCACCGGGCTTCATGCTCTTCACTTCGAAGTTTCTTGCCGCGCCGAAGAACTTGTTCTGCTGGCGTGCAACATTCAGGTTTTCCCAGCCAGCCACATCGGTCACGAGATGAGGCGTCGCTGTACGGTTCACGTCAAATGTCGTGATCGCCAGCCAGTTTTCCTTATCTTCCAGTGAGGTGTAGCGGATGTGACGCACTTCAATAGCCTTACCAGCCTTCTTCAAGTCCATGTGGATGTTCGAACCGCGGGTGATCTCACCGAGAGCTGTCCACTCCTTGCCGTCGTTCGAGTACTCGAACTGACCAGAGGCGATGTAGTCGTCTGGACGTGGACCGCCCATGTTCAGATGGATGCTGTTAATCGGAATACTCGTGCCGAAGTCGAGGGCATACCAGTGCCCCTTGCGCTGCTGTGTAGCGCTTTCCCAGAAGCTCGCGTCCGTGTTGTCAAAGAGCTTTTCGCTGTTTGCCTTCGGATTACCCGTGTTCGCGGTAAAGATAGGGTTCATGGTGAGGGACTGCTCGCGCTGGCTGAGCTGCCTATAGATGGCGGCCTGAGTCGTGTCTACCATCTGCTGGATAAGCGGGCGGAGCTCTGTCCAGCCCACGACGCGCGGAGAATGCTGCGTGCGATTCGGCGCGCCTTCATTGTACTTATCCCACATGTCTTGGATCTTGCCGAAGTTGTCAATAGTGGGAGACGTGAGCGCGAAGCTGGCGGCTTCCCCCATCTCGCCGAGCTCGACAGCGAGGTCGAGCCATGGCTGGATCTCAGGGACGACCAGCTTCGTGTCAGGCGCATCACGGAGGATGATGGCTGCATCCTTCAGGGCAGCGAACTCCTCGCTGACGACCTTCAGGGCTTCGCTATCGACATGACCAGCCTTGATAGAATCGCGGAGTACCTTCACCATGGGGGCGATTTCCACAGATTCTTCACGACGGTAACCGTGGAAATTATTCCCCAGGTCGGAGCTATGATTCGCGAATGTCTGCATCGCGGCATGGCTCTGAGGATAGATGCGCTTCATGCCCTCCTTCCAGTTCGTCATGGAGTCGAAGTCCATGATATTCCACGTATAGTCACTGACACCGAATAGTGCTGTCTTGCTCGCTTCAGGGAGAGCCATAGGGTTCGACACGAAGCCTGTCATGAGCTCTATCATCTTCGGGTCTTGTGCCAGACCATAGGTGCGCCCCATGGGAAGGTGCGCCGTGCAGTAGTCATGTACTGGCCAGTTCCACCAGATGAAGGTGGGGCGACCGAGTGTACCCTTCACCCACTCTTGGCCTTCGAGTGTGATGTCATGGCAGACCGTGTTACCCGTCCACATGATGTGGTTACTCTTATCGAGACCTTCGCCCAGTGTCTTGAGATAATTCTGATTCGCCCATGCCTTGTTGTAGCCTGTAGGACACATGATGATAGGACCGACATCGTCCTTCTTCGCGATGAAGTGTTCCTGAATGTAGTTGCACAGAGCGACCTGACGCTCCGCCTTGTTAATCTCGCCATTCGAGTCGTCGATGAACACACCGAAGTCGCGCACGCCGAGCTCATACATGAGCTCCAGCTTCTTCACGAGGCGGTCGAGGTCGTACTTGCCACCGTCCTTTGACCAGTTCACCGTGTTCGCAGGGTGTACCGCCCAGACGAACTTCACGTGGTTCTCCTTCGCGACAGCGCAGAGCTCGCGGATTTCTTCCGCTACTTCCGCTGGGTAGGGTTCGTAGCTTTTCCAGCCGTGGTGGTAGGGATCATCCTTCGGTGCCCAGATATAGGTGTTGAGCTTATTGCGTCCGTAAAACTCGAACTGGCTCTTGCGTGCTTCATGGCTCCATGGTGCACCGTAGTAGCCCTCCACCGACCCGCGGTAGGGCAGATCTGGCCAGTCGATGATCACACCTGAAGGTAGTGCTTTACCCTCGACGAGATCGAAGAGAGCATCTCCACGGTATTGCTGGAAGGGATCTTTCTGCGCGTAGAGGTACTTCTCACCACAGCTTTCGCTGAGCAGCTGAATGATGGTCTGGCGTGCGTAGAAGAATCCTACTTCGTCGCGTGCGTAGATGCTCAGCGTGTCGCCAGAAATATCAAGGGCGTATGCACCTTCTTTCTTCGGGAGCTTTTTCCAGATTTCAGGCTTTCCTTTTTTTTCGCTGTGGATCTTCGCAAGGGATTTAATGGTCGTGTACTCGTCTACCAGCTTGTTGATCTGAGGTGTCGGGTAGATGCGAGGGATATCAGCATGAGCTAGACCGCTGACGGCCATGCTCAGAGCGATGAGATGGGATGCTTTCATGTGCTTGATGTGTGTGTTTTTCTCTATATGTGTGTTATTTTTTCTGACTGAAGTAAACTTCGTAGATGAGTACGCTAGGCTGAGACTCGGTCTGCGCGAAGCTCAGCGTATCGCTACCTTCGGGGATGTCGTACTCGACGACCGCACCGAGGGCGTTTTTACTAGGACGGATGCCGATGTACTTTTTATCCTTGAGTGAGGTGGCGAACACGGTAGCCTCATGGGAGTTTGCCACGAGGGTTACCTTCGTCGTTCCTTCGGGGAGTGGGATGTGCGTCATGGAGTCGCTGGAAATATTATTCCCGTCTTCCTTGGAAATCGTGTGCGTCGTATCCCATGCGGTGAGGATGTTTCCATCCGTGAGCGCGTGGACATCGGCATTCACCTTCGCGGGGAAGCTGACGTAGAAGTCCTTCAGCTTGATCTCTGCTGCCTCACCCGACTTGTTGCGAAGAGTGACGCTGCGCAGCCCTGCGGGGATCTGCTCCTTGTTCAGCTTACGGCGTGTGGCAGAAGCTGGGCTCGCGGAGGTGAAGGACAGATCCTTCTCTGCCTCCGTCATGGAGATGACCTTCTCCCCATCCTTGCCGACGAGCACGAGCTCGCCCCATACTTCGACGGGGGATTCAAGGTCCATGACGATCTCGTCCGCTTGCTCGATGACTGGGAACTCCATGCTCATCTTGCTGCCTGCGGGGACGGAGACGTTTTCCATGATGCGGTTAAGCGTGTAGCCGCCCTTCTTCTTGTTCACGATGACGCGACCCTGAGCCCATGCGGGGATGTCCGTGCCGGAGCGTAAGACTTCGTTCGGGCGGTTGATCGCGAAGGTCGCGATGTTCAGCCACTTCTTGTTCGCCTGTGGGGTGATTGTGCGGTAGCGCAGGTAGCGCGCGGAGACTGGAGCATCCTTCAGGTCGATGAAGACACGTGCGCCTTCTGTCTCGGGAGCGAGAGGCTTCCATTCCTTACCATTGAGGGAGTACTCCATCTGCCCCTTCGCGATGAAATCTTCGGGGCGGTTACCACCCATGATGAGGGTGGCGGTCTTCACTTCCTGTGGGCTGCCGTAGTCGAGCATGTACCACTCGCCTTCCTTCTGGGCGAAGTTCTGCGTCCACGCGGTCTGCTCGTCTTCGTCGTAGACGTAGCGAGCGGTGTTCTCATTCACCGCAGCGGAGCTGCTGAAGCGTGGGCGTGCCCATTGCTTAGGCTGACCTGTGTATTCTGCCTTCAGATTCGCGCTGAGCTCATCTATGAGACGATAGGTGAAGGGGGTGAGTACCTTGTAACCGACGAAGGGCTTCTTCTCTCCTTCGCGCAGGGCTTCTGCTGCTTTATGCGAGGCGAGGATCATGCTGATATAAGCGCCGCGTGAGTGAGGATCTGCTTCTCCAAGAGCGCGTACCGTGAACGAGCCCATGCTGCCAGTCGTGCCAAAGAGGTCTATCCATGGTCCTATCTCTTGCTGTACCTTCGCGAGCTCCTTGTCTGCCGAAAGCGCAGAGGCAGCCTTTATCATCGCATCGTATTCCTCGCGCGCCTTCTTGTAGAGCTCTGGGGATACTGGCGTACCCTGATTCAGCGCGTCTTCAATAGCCGTGATGGTAGGCGTGAACTCATGGGACTCCTCACGACCGAAGCCGTGACCATTGTTCCCGAGGTCGGAATTATGATTCGCGAATATCTGCATCGCTTCGGGATTGCTCGGGAAGAGACGCTTGATACCCTCATGCCAGTTATGATGGGAGTCGAAGTGGACAATATTCCACGCGTAGTCTCCGACTCCGAACACGCCGAGCTTGCTCGCCTCTGGCCATTCCATGGGATTAGAGACGAAGCCATTAATCAGCTGCTTCATGCTGGGGTCTTGGGATAAGTCATAGGTGCGACCCATGGCGAGCTGGGAGCGGCAGTAGTCCGTGCAGGGCCAGTTCCACCAGATGAAGGTAGGACGACCGAGTGCCTTGTGTACCCACTCCTGACCTTCGAGGAGAATCTTCCACGCGACACCATCGCCAGTCCACATCACGCGAATGTCTTCATGCAGGTTCTCACCGAGCTCCTTCAGCCATGGGGCTGGGGTCCATGAGCGGCTGTACCCTGTAGGGCACATGATGACCGGACCGACATCTGACTTCTTATTAATGAAGTTTTCTGTGAGGTAGGTGCAGAGCTTCGCTTGGAGCTTCGCTTGGTTAATCTCGCCATTCGAGTCATCGACGAAGACACCGAAGTGGCGCACGCCCAGCTCGTACATGAGCTCAAGCTTCTTGACGAGCAGGTCCATGTCGGGCTTGCCATCATCCTTACTCCAGTCCACGGTGTTCGCAGGGTGGATAGCCCAGACGAACTTCACGTGATTCTTCTCCGCGAGTGCGCAGAGCTCAGAAATCTGTGCGGCGACATCTGCTGGATAGGGTTCGCGGGAGCGGAAGCCGTGGTGGTACGGATCATCCTTCGGTGCCCAGATGTAGGTATTCATCTTGTTACGACCGTAGAACTCGATCTGGCTCTTGCGGTCGTCTATCGTCCATGGCGTGCCATAGTAGCCTTCCACCACGCCACGGTAGGGCATGTCAGGCCAGTCGATAATCGTCCCCATCGGGAGCTGACCGAGGCGCACAACGGCTTCGAAGTGCTTGTCCTTAAACGGGTCTTTCTGTGCGAACTTGCTTCCCTCTACTCCGATGAGGAGCTGACTAAGCGTCTGCTTCGCGTAGAAGCGTCCCGCCTCATCATAGGCGTAGACGATGACCTTACCAGGGGTGATTTCGATGGCGTAAGCTCCCTCCTTCTGGGGGACTTCTGGCGCGCCCTCGCGGGGCTTCGCAGGGTCAAGGAGGATGAACTCGGCTGTCTTCACGTCCGTGTACTCCGCGCGGAGATCGGACTGCTGAGGCTTAGGAAAGATAGCGGGGGTGAGCTGCGCGCTACACGTAGCAGCGGCGAGCGTGGCACAGGATAATAATGATAGCAATTTCATATAAAATGTTAAGGATGGAAATTAGCTCATTAATGAGCGAACGAGGGGGATAAAATCAGAAAGCGAATGCAGGCGATAATCAGGCTTCAGCGCGAGGCACTCCTCCTCACTGCCATGGCAGGTGGGAGACCACGCCGCATTCACAATGCGCAGACCGAGGGAATGACTATCCCTGATATCCGTGGCGGCATCGCCCACGTAGATCGCCTCCTCGGGGTTCAGTTCCCATTCAGAAAGCAAGCGCGTCATGTGCCCGACCTTAGGATTCTTGTAAGGGCTACCAAAGCCCATCCACTCGAAGCAATCTAGAATGCCGAAGTACTCTAAGCTCAGGCGACCCGAAGCCTCGCCGCGCCCTGAGACCAGCGCGATGCGCAGCCCCATCGCTTGCAATTCGCGCAGCATCGCGGGTACTCCATCAAAAGTGGCAGGCGCGAGCGTCGGGTGCAGACGGCGGTAGCAATCAAGGAGAAGCTCACGCGGCAGCTTCTCATCCTCGGGGCTCATCCCGAGCAGCCCACTCATGATGCCGATATCGCAGAGTCCGAAAAAATCCGTTACTTCATGCGCCTCGGGACGACGTCCCAGCAGCTGCTCTGCCATGTCGCGATGCGCTTCCACGGCGAGCGGTATGGTATCGGCGAGCGTTCCGTCTAGGTCAAATATAATGGCTTTAAGTGGCATATACTAGTAGTAATAGAAACATCCTACGATCGCAGCCAATAGACAGATACGAGCACAGGAAAGGACACTCTAGCATAGAAGCCCCCCTTCTATCAAGCAGAAAAGGCTGGTAAGACAGAGCTATGCTGCACTCGGCGTTCTGCATAAACTTATTCTGCAATATGTCTTAAAAGAAGGTCGCGCGTACCAAGGTATCAAAGAGCACTCTCTGGCTCAGCGATAATCTCTCCGACTTGGCTTTCCACGCTGGGCTCTTGCGCATCGCTGACTTCTTGCATGCGCCACTCTCTGTCTAACTCCACGGCGCGTGGCAGATGACTCAGGCGTATATAATTCAGAATTCCATTCTCCATGGCCGTAATCATCTTCTCCTGATACGCCATATCAAGCAGCTTCATCCCTTCTTCTTCATGGCTAGAATAACCGAGGTAGAGAATACAGGCAGGATGACGAATAGAACGCAAGATGCTAAAATAGCTCCCGCGCAAGCCCCCATCAGCAGCTCCCGTCTCCTGCACGAGCTGCGAGAGCATACTCATACCGAGCAGGGCACTATGCGGTGCACTGGGTCTGTAGGTATAGCACTCCACACCGGAGCGAGAAGGGTGTCCATCGTTCACATGCAGACTAATATAAATAGCATTTGAATAGCCATTCACCAGACTCACGCGCGCCTGATCCGAGAGAAAGCGATCCCCCTTACGCACGAGCTCACAGGGCACCCCCTTCGCATTCAGCCTCGCTTTCAGCCTCGCTGCCAGCTTCAGCGTGTAGCTCGCCTCTCGCGTCTTCGAGTCGGTCTGCACGAGCCCCCCCTGACTCATCCCTCCGTAGGGGGCATTAATCAGAACCATATCCACAGGCCGCGCGGGCTCTATATAATTAGGACGCAGGATGGGGTCAATGAGCTGCACGCAGTCCGCTTTAGAGATCAGCTCAGGCTTCCCATTCATAAAGAGAATGGGGTGCATCATATCTACCTTGAATCCTTGTAAATACACACTCTTCCCATCGTCTGATAGGCGCAGGTCAAAATCCCTATGACGGTAGGTCTGCGGTAAACTAGCAAGCGATACATGGCTTAGGCTATACTGCTCACAGAGCTGCGCCCAGGACACATAACTCACGCCATCCACCATACGCTCCTCCCACAGCACAGCCTCTCGGGGCATCTCAGCTACGGGCTCAGCCACGCTCAGCTCCACTGTACCCAGTCCACTGAGTAAGCATGCAAGGGCAAGAAGCGAAGATCTGGCTAGCGTGGCAATCATGATGTTAAAATATTATTTAGCGCGTTGTTCTCGTATTCGCGCGCAGACGGGACTTCGCACCACCGACATTCGCATTGTACGCCACGATTCCTTCTACGATAGCGACAGCTAGCTTATCCTGATACACAGAACTAGAGATACGACGCCCTTCCTTCGCATTGGACACGAAGCCTCCCTCAAAGAGAATAGCGGGGCGACGAATAGTGCACAGCACAGAAAAACGCGCACGCTGTATACCTCGATCTATAGCCCCTGAGGCCTTAATCGTACGGCTGTGTACGGCGGTGGCTAGTGCGATATTCTCACTATCTTGATGATTCCCTTGTAGCTGATGATTCAGACGCTTACGTGCGAAAGGCGACGTCGTCCCCTGTGGCGCGAGCGTGAAGGTCTCTATGCCCGCGGCGACACTGCGTCCCGAGTTATGATGGATGCTGACAAAGATAGAATTCGGCACTTTATTCGCGATATTCACACGCTGCTGGAGGGTTAAGAACGTGTCGTCATCGCGCGTCATCACGACCTTGTACCCCTTCTGAATGAGAAGATCGCGAACCTTGCGCGCGAGTGCTAGATTGCACTTTTTCTCGATGGCGTAGGAGCTCACCGCCCCCGAATCATGCCCCCCATGCCCTGCATCCAGCACCACGGTCGTCACGCGCCCAGCCTGACTGGAAAACTGCGGACGCATCACGGGATCGACGAGCTTACTCACATCCACGGTTGAGATGAGATGATAGCCATCCTTCCCTATAATGGGATGCGAAAGAATGTAGCGATAATTATTCACATAGAAGTCTAAACGCCCCTCGTGGAACGAGACATAGCGATTCGCCGCACCATAGGTGGTATAGCCCTTACGCCCGATGTTACGCAAGAGTCTAAAATTATAAAAAGCCATCAGATCCTCGGCACGCATGTAAGTAACTCCGTTCACATTGTAGCGTTTCCACGAATCGGGGTCGGAGGATTTCACCCCACGCGAGACAAGTGATGGGCTAGAGCGCTGCGCTTCCGCCGCCTCGGGACGCCAGATCGTGAAACTAAGTAAAATCAGGAATATGGATAATAGATACTGCATTGATGAAGTCCCTCTATAATAACATATTCTTCACCCTATTCAAGCCAAAACCCCGCGCCATGACAACGATTAATCACGATGTCTTACTTTTTCTCACCTTCTTTCGAAGATCCTTCCCTTCTAGTTTTTCTTGCTTCTGGGCGCAGCTTCGCCTAAAATGGCGTTCATGAAGATTGCTGTCATTGGTAAAGGCGGTCGCGAGCATGCTCTCGTGGAAACTCTCGCAGCTAGCCCCTGCGCTCCTGAAATTTACTCCTTCCCCGGCAGCGATGCTATCCTCAGCATCGCCCAGCCTGTCCCAGCCCACGACATGGATAGCCTCCTAGAGTGGATGGTGTCTGAGAAAATAGACCTCTGTGTCGCAGGAGAAGAAAGCTACCTCGTCCTCGGCGAAGGTCTGGCGAATCGCTGCGCACAGGTGAACATCCCCTGCTGGGGACCTCAGAAACAGAGCGCACAGCTCGAAGCGTCCAAGGAGTTCGCGAAGGAGTTCCTCTTGCGTCACCATATCCCCACAGGTGCGGCATCCACGGTAGATAGCTTCGCCGATGCGAAGGCCGCCATCGCGAGGAAGTACCCCACGGTGCTGAAGTTCGACGGCTTAGCCGCGGGCAAGGGTGTCGCTGTCTGCGCTGATGAAGCCGCGGCGGACGAGTTCCTGCATGAGGTGTTCACAGAAAAACGCTTCGGCGATGGTCGTCTCCTCGTCGAAGAGTTCCTTACAGGTCCTGAGATTTCTATTTTCGGTGCAATCAGTGATGATCAGTACCTCATCCTCTGCCCCGCTCGTGACTACAAGCGTCTCGAAGACGGCGACGCAGGTCCGAACACAGGCGGCATGGGTGCCGTCGCCTCCCGTCAACTCGTCAGCGCAGAACTCCTCGCCGAGATCGAGCAGACTGTCGTCATCCCCACCGTACAGGGGCTCATCGCCGATGGTCTTCCTTACCGTGGTTTCCTTTACTTCGGGCTCATGCTCACCCCAGAAGGGCCGAAGGTCATCGAGTACAACTGCCGCTTCGGCGATCCTGAGTGCGAGGCTGTCATGCCCCTCCTCCAAGGCGACCTCGCGACTTTCTGCCTGAATGGCGCGAAGGGTGAGTTCACCCCTGATCTTATTTCTTTCAGCGACGGATGGAGCATCTGCTGCATCCTCGCTTCCGCTGGCTATCCTGTCAGCTCCCGTAATGACGACCTCATCTCTGGCCTCGAAGACTGCGCAGCTCGTGTCTACCACTGCGGCACGAAGAAGACAGAGGCTGGCTGGGTCACGAATGGCGGACGCGTGCTCGCCATCGTCGCTCAGGGTGATAGTCTCGAAGAAGCCCGCACGCTCGCGCATAGCGAAGCGGCAAAGGTCACCTTCGATGGCTCACAGCGTCGCAGCGACATCGCATATCTGAATATGTAAGGCTAGGTGAGCTCGATCGCCTCCCACGCGAGGTGACGGCAGCTCCCGTAGCGCGCGTGGGTGTAGCAGCGTTTTCTCAGAAGCGCGGGTGAGCTTAGCCCCAGCAGCAATCGCCGACACTGGGTGTCTGTGAACACAGCAGGAAGCTCCGAGCGCAGCACACACACAGGATTCATAGGCTCAGCCCCATCAGGCTGAGCCTGTATGCTATCACCGAGACAGGCGGGGCAGTGCCCACAGGGCTTCCCTAGATCCTCAGAGCTGGTAAAGTAATGATTGAGAGCCTGATTCAGGCACTGGGAGTCAGGCGCGAGCAGCATCACCTTCATGCGCTCCCAGCGCAACAGAGCCTGATCTTTCTGCGTTTCATAAAAGCGATCCAGCACCTCTGCCACATCACGCGGCTGCACCTCATCACTCGTACGGCGCAGCAGCCATGCCTGCTGGCGCAGCTTTAGACTCCACTCCTGCGCGGCTTCACAGTCCTGAAGGAGCGCAAAGGCTTCTTCATAACCGCAATCCCATGCGTCGACCAGCTCGTCGAGTGAGCCATCACGATGCGCATCAAGATAGCACAGCTGCGCGCACTCCTCCTCAGAGCGACCATCGAGGATGCTACTGAGTGGAAAGAGTGGCTTGACTTTATAATACTTGTACAGGCGAGCTTCCTTTCTAAGAGAGCCCTCCATGAGACGCAGGGCGCGCTCGGGTACATCTTCATTCAGATCACACTCCGTTGTCAACTCCCACAGCGAGACGAGACGTGTACTCTCAGGCAGCAGCCAGCGCGCGCAGCGTAGCAGTGCCGAGGACTCAGGCTGGCTGGCGAGGATGCGATTCCTGATATCGCGCTCGTCGTCCGCGTTCATGAGAACGAGGCTGGTAGCAGGCTCACCGTCACGCCCAGCGCGTCCCGATTCTTGCACATAGGACTCGGGCGTGGATGGGGCGTGATAATGCACCACACTGCGGACATCCCCCTTGTCCACTCCCATGCCGAAGGCTATGGTCGCGACGAGCACATCGAGCTCGCCATGGAGGAACTTATCCTGTATCTGCTCACGCAGCTCAGAGGATTGCCCCGCGTGGTAGGCGACAGCCCCCATACCATACTCTTGCAGCGCGTAGCTCAGCTCCTCTGTGTACTGTCGCGTGCGGCAGTACACGATGCTAGGTCTATTCTCAGCTGCGCGGAGAAAATCACACAAGACCTGCTCCTTTTCCTCACTCCATTCGACACGGCGCGTGATATTCACACGATAAGGCGGGAGCGTGAAACTGTATTCAGGCGCGATATGGAAGCAGTGCTGTAGATCACACTGCACACGCAGCGGTGCTGTAGCCGTCATCGCCATGAGCGCGTGAAAGCGATGCGCACGAGCGAAGCTCGCGATGCGTAAATAGTCAGGTCGGAAGCTATGCCCCCACTCAGAAACACAGTGAGCCTCATCAATAACGAGCAGCCCCAGCTTCACCTGCTGAAACAGAGCCAGCAGTGCCGCCTGCTCCAGTGACTCAGGAGCGAGATAAAGAAGCTTTAACTCACCATCCGTAATGCGCTGCATGACGAGAGATTTTTCCTCATCACTCAGTGTCGAATCATAGCGCGCCGCCGACACGCCACAGTCCGACAGACTCTGCACCTGATCGCGCATGAGCGCAATGAGGGGCGATATAACAAGAGTAAGTCCATCGACGAGCTCGGCCGCGGCCTGATAACACAGGCTTTTGCCATAGCCCGTAGGAAGAATGCCGAGACATGATATCCCTTCCACCGCCCAGCGAACAAGTTCACGCTGTCCATCACGCCATGAATGCTTCTTAAAGCGACTCAATATCTTATTAAATACCAGCTCCCATTCCTTCTCTTGCATGAGAAAATCCTAACACGAACACACAGGCTTTAAAAGCGCATTAAAACTGTATTACCCACTTTTCTATCGACAAGAGAGAAAAAAAGAGTAAAATGTCCATCAAGCCCTCGTTAGCAACTATCGAGCTACTTTATAGATTACATCAGTATCATGAATAATCACATTTCACCTTGGTTCCGTCGCATCAGCACCTTAGCGATCACTGCTGTCAGCGCACTGTCTTGCACGTCCGTGAGCCAAGCTTCGCCAGACTATGATAAAATAGGCAAACAATTTTCTATCCTCTTGCAGAACGGTCATTTCTCCAGAAAAGGCTTCAGCTCTGACATGTATAAAAAATTCTTTGAGCACTACCTCGACACCCTTGACCCGAGTCGCCTCTACCTGACGCAGGAAGATGTGAATAAGCTCAGAGATAAGTACCAATCCAGCTTCGGTGACTATCTCCTCGCGGAAGAGACCTCGACACTCGCCGAGGAGCTGCACAGCTACTTTAATGAAAGAGCACTTGAGCGCATCTCTAAAATGGAGAATCATGTCCGCGCTCTGAAGGGCACGCTCCCCAGCTTTAATGAAGAGCGTGACATCCCTCGATCCCGCAAGGATGTCGACTGGGCGAAGGATGATGCCGCGCTCGATCAGGTATGGAACGACCAGATCACGGACATGCTTCTCAGCGAAGTACTACGCCGCGAGAGCATCGTGAAGCTCGCGATAGAGCAGGGAAAAGACCCAAACTCGGTGAACAAGAACGAACTCCCTGTCGATGAGAAAATCCTCGCCCGCCTCAAGCGTCTCCGCAGCGCGATTCAGGAAACAGACTCTCAGGAAATGACCGCGACCCTCCTGAGCTCCGTCGCCAGCGTCTATGATCCTCATAGCAGCTATATGGGTGCTCGCGAGCAGCAGCGATTCATCGAGATGATGAAGGCCGAGCTCATCGGTATAGGCGCACAGCTCCAAGCCGATGATGACGGATCGACGAAGATCACAGGCATCGTCAAGGGCGGACCTGCCCAGAAGAGCAATCAGTTAAAACTCGGCGATCGCATCATCGCAGTCGACAGGCATAACACGGGGCAGTGGATAGACATCCTCTTCATGAGCCTCGACAAAGTCATCGAACACATCCGTGGTAAAGAAGGCGAAGAATTACGCATGCGCGTGCTCGACGCAGACAGCGGCGCGGAAAAGATCGTCACCATGAAACGTGCGAAGATCCCGATGAACGACGAGTTCGCGAATGGGAAAATCATCATCAAGCAAGCGAAGGACATCAACGGAAAGATGCGCGAGTACCGCCTCGGCATTCTGACCCTCCCCTCCTTCTACCTAGATCTATCGAAGGGAACTAGCAGCTGCGCTGCCGATGTGAAAGCCATCCTGAATCGCATGATCAAGGAAGGTGTCGAAGGCATCATCATCGACCTCCGCATGAACGGCGGCGGCTCGCTGGATGAAGTACGTAAGATCGCAGGCTACTTCACAGGCTCAGGTCCCATCGTGCAGGTGAAGGATTCTCGCGGAAACATCGACCGCCACACCGTCAGTGGCAAGCCTCTGTTCACGGGCGATCTCATCGTGCTGACAAACAAGCTGAGTGCCTCCGCCTCCGAAATCTTCGCGGGCGCTATGGTGGACTACGGTCGCGCCATCATCGTCGGTGATGAGACAACCTATGGTAAGGGCACAGTGCAGGTCACGCGCAATATCGGCGACTACCTCTCCTACTTCAGCCCACGTGAAGGCAGCGGCATGCTGAAGATCACCATTCAGAAGTACTACCGCATCGGTGGAGCATCCACCCAGCTGAAGGGCGTGCCCAGCGACATCGTGCTTCCTGTCGCCACAGCGGCGTTCAAGTTAGGAGAATCTGAGACAGATTACCCCCTACCCTACGATGAAATCGCGAAAGCACCAGGCTACACACGCAGTGATAAACTAGACAAGATTATCCCTATCGTGCGCGAGCGCAGTAGTGTGCGCGTCGGAGCAGATCCAGACATGAAGTACATGCGCGAGAACATCCTGCGCTTCCGTGAAAAAGATCTCCAAAATAAGATAAGCCTCAATAAGGCTGAGCGCGAAAAGGAAAACGACACCCTCCTCGCTCGCAAGAAGGTCATCGACGAAGATCGCAAGGTGCGCTACGCCGCCATGGCTGAAGACGACAAGCAGAATATCCAGGCCTACCGCCTCACCCTCGAGAATGTCAGTAAGCCAGAGCTCGAACTCGTCAAGACCACAGGCGAAGATGACTACATCGACCGCGAAGAGACCCCAGAAGAAGAGCTCTCCAAGAGCCCAGACTACCCCACCGACCTCGATCCAGAACTGCGCGAGACACTGCATATCCTGCGCGACATGATAGACTTAACAAAATAAAACCCTTTTTTCGGCGCGTTCATCGCGCCGAAATTCGTTAGTACGCCAAGCATTTTTTTTCACTAATTCCACTCGATTCTCATGCACCTCACCATCTTCATCGCGACCTTCCTCGTTCTGCTCATTGCTCTGTGCTGCTTCATTCCCTATATCGGGATCGTGGCGATTTTACTCACGCTTGTCCTCGCCCTCTGCGTCGGCGCACTCGGCGTGGTGGCGAAGATGCGCTTCACGTGGATCTCCTGTATCGTGGCAGCCGTGCTGAGCCTCATCGCCCTCCCCTTCCAAGTCAACTACGCGATTCAAGGCGCACTGCGTCTCGGTGAAGCCCTCGTGGAGCACGGACACCTCGCATGGGCTCAGTGCATCGCCCCGAAGCTGGTATCAGTCACAGACTCGATCTCTACCGAGATGAAGCCACGTGCGGAGCATTACCAAGCCTTGGTACACCGTGTCGCCGCCTCGCGCCAGCTCGCCCTCGATCTCGGTGCGACCGAAGCAGAAGCGGCCGAGCAGGCCCGGCTCACCTTCCGGCAGCTCGTGAAGCAAGAGCACATCCACTTCAACTGCGGTCCGGAGTGCAGCCACGGATCTCCTACGCCGGCATCAGCACCCTCCACCCCTCCCCCTACTCCCAGCCTCACCTCAGAGCCCTGCCCTAGCGACTGCGGGCATGAGGGCTGCACACATCAGCACTAAATTGACGCACACTCTCTCCGCCCCCTATGTTTGAAACGATAGACTCTCTTATCTCGTCTGCCAGCTCCTTGCTCTGGGGCTATGTGTTGCTCTTTGTCCTTATGGCGACACACCTGTATCTCACCGTCATCTTACGCTTTCCTCAGAGGTATCTTTTCCTTGCGCTGAAACGTTATTTTTCTAAGAAAGGTAAGAGTGGCGAGGGGCATATCTCCCCCTTTTCCTCGCTCATGGTCTCCCTCGCTGCGCATGTCGGCACAGGGAACATCATCGGTGTCGCCACGGCTCTCCTCGCAGGGGGACCCGGTGCTATTTTCTGGTGCTGGATCATGGGGATACTCGGCATGGCGACACGCTACGCCGAGAGCCTTATCTCCCATTACTACCGAGTGAAAGATGAGAAAGGACAGATCGTAGGCGGGCCCATGTATGCCATGGAGCGCGGGCTAAAGATGAAGCGTCTCGGACAGCTATTCGCCCTCCTCACCGCCATAGCCGCCTTTGGCATCGGCAATATCACGCAGGGAAACGCCGTCGCTCAGGTGCTGCAGAACTCCCAGCTCCAGATACCGACCTGGGCGACTGGGCTCACGCTGACCATACTCGTCGCAGTCACTCTCATCGGTGGTATCAAGAGCATCGCACGCCTCTGCTCCTCCTTCGTCCCTGTCATGTCACTCATCTACATCGCAGGCTGCCTCCTACTCCTCATCGCGCATGTCGATATGGTATGGCCAGCCCTCTGCCTCATCGTGAAGAGTGCGTTCTTACCACAGGCCGCCATGGGAGGCTTCATAGGTAGCAGCATCATGATCGCGATGCAAACAGGTGTACAGCGCGGACTCTTCTCGAATGAAGCAGGCATGGGCTCGACTCCCATCGTCTCCGCTCCCGCACGCGCGAACAACGCCGTCGATCAGGCTCTCGTCTCCTCCACAGGTCCCTTCTGGGACACCGTAGTCATCTGCACGCTAACAGGACTTGCCCTCACCGCGACACAGCTAAAATTCCCAGAAATAGGCGGCATGACGAATACCGCCATCACCTTCGAGGCATTCGGGACAATAGGCTCGATAGGCTCGGTGCTGCTGACCATCAGTCTCGCGAGCTTTGTGATTTCCACCCTGTTGGGCTGGTCTTACTACGGCGAGCGTTCCCTCCAGTACCTCGGTGGGCAGAAGCTCATCACCCCCTACCGCATTCTCTGGGTCGTCGTCGTCTTTATAGGCTGTGTGATCCCGAAGAGTAGCTTTGTGTGGAATTTTGCTGATTTAACGAACGGTCTCATGGCACTGCCAAATGTCATATGCATGATCGCCCTCAGTGGACTGCTCATCAGCCAGACACGTCATTACCTTTGGGGGCAGAAACTGGATGAAAAAGACACGCGACCCTTGCCTATTTGGAAAAAAAACTAGAGTTTTAGACGTAGCGTAAGAATATACGCTGGAGATATAGGTTTTCCATATATGGTGACGCAACACCCATAAGGGCATCTTGCGAAATTAGCAGCTTCGGATTTTGCATGCAGTTTGGATGATAATTTACGGCGTTTGGGCGCGCATAGCGAGCTATGTAAGCCCAAAAAGCTGTAAATTATCGCCAAAATGCGACAAAAGGCGTGCTGTTTCGCTCATTTTCGAGATCATCAGTCTGATCAAACTAATTTCGCAAGGTGCCCATAAGGGGACACCTAAATGGGAGTTCAGAGGGGCGCGCTCCTCTGGCTGGATGCAAGGACGGCGTCCTTGCTAGGGGCGTGTGGGGGGGGGGGCAAAACCACCACATGGAAAAGCCGTGCTCGCAGAGCACGGCAGCGTCAGTTTCCACATAAGCTGAAGTCACACGCGCTCGTGAAGCAAACCCAGCATGGCTTCCCTGCCCGAAACTGACGCTCCGCCCCGCGCGCGATAGCGCGACTCTTATCTTCCGAGGCAAACGCGAAAGCGTCCGTGCAGAGAAGACGCGAAAACTAGGCTAAACTGTTTCTTTCATGCCCGCTGACGGCGGCGACACGACGGCGACGGCGTGTCAGCAGCCCTGCGAGCGCGAGCAGACTCAGCGTAGCCGTGCTAGGCTCAGGTATGGCGACAAAGAATAAGAGACCATTATCGTAATTCTGCACTCCATTCACCGTAGCTTTAATCCCATTGAAGTAAATATGCGTGTCTTCGATAACAGTGTCCATATAGCCTAATTGTGTGATATCCATGTTATCTTCATCTTTCAGAAGCACAGCGAGACCTCCGTCGATGTAATCAATGAGGAACTGCTCCTCATTTTCGAGTAAGATATCGAGTGTCAGGCTACCATTAATATCGCCGATATTAGCCTTCGTTGTGAAGCTATAGATATCTAAGTCAGTATTATCGACTGTATCTTCGATGATGACGTTTGGTTCGTTAAACTGTATCGTACCGTTGTGGAAATCAAAGCTAGGTGCTGTCCTTGAGTCGAACTCTCTACCGAGAGTCACGCCATCGAGGCGAGCTAGATCGCCAGCTTCATTCCTAAATGTCACGCCTTTGTCATTCGTTGCCGTGAGCACGGAGTTCAGAGTCACGCCAGCTGCGGCCATCATGCTAGCCGTCTCTGTGAAGAGTATATCGTTTTCAAGCGTACCTGATAGAAGCCTCACTTGACTATTATTAAGCATCGCTATTTGATTATGCGTATTATGCGTACCGAGTGATTTTGCGTCATCAGCGGTCACTGTACTAGAGTTACGACCGACGAGTATCGTACCGTCGAGTTGCGCCGTGGATGCAGCGGCGACAGTACTCCCCGCGAAGGAACTCAGCTTCAGCTCGTCATTATAAACGGTGATCGAGATATTAGACACATTATTGTTCAGTTCGACGGTATTGAACGCTTTACCCTGATTATCTATATCCGTATTTGAACCGGTTTTTCCGTTATTGATATTGATATGGTTTGTATCTAAGTTTTCTGAGGTGATCGCGTCATTAATCTTAATCGTGTTCTCCCCATAGGCATTCATACTAACTTTCGCACTCACCGTAAAATGCAGCGCGTTAGAAGTTCCTGTTTCAGTATCAAAATTATAATTATCAGAGTTCCCAGTCATTTCCATGCTCTTATCTAGCGCGAGAAGACCGAGGCTAGCACCATTAGCGAGATAGAAAGCACCACCTTCTTCGCCAGAATTATTACCGATGTAGTCACCTGTAGCACTGCCAATGATACCATCGAGATAGGCAGCCCCACCCTTTCCGAGTCCAGTATTCCCATAGAAATTAGACTTCAGCTCGCCTATGGTAGAATACCCATGTGTAGGCACGTCATCGTCAAAGGTAAA
This sequence comes from uncultured Akkermansia sp., assembly GCA_964370425.1. Classification (GTDB taxonomy): domain Bacteria; phylum Verrucomicrobiota; class Verrucomicrobiia; order Verrucomicrobiales; family Akkermansiaceae; genus Akkermansia. Next base: position 35,046 of record CAYJJD010000003.1, read on the forward strand.
CATCATCAGCGCGCCCCCTTCTTGAAGAGATATATTGTTAATGAAATCCCCAGTTAAAGAATCGATCACACTGCCTTTATTGATATGCAGACCTGCACCTTCTTTAGCAAAATTGCCTATGAAATCTGCCTGTACTTCCTTCACATAACTGTCGTTTAATAAACGGAGACCCGCGCCATATTCTCGGCTGGTATTACCAATATAGGAACCTGTTACTAAGTCGACACTGCCCACGTTATTAAGATTAAGTCCTGCACCAGCTGAAGAACTTATATTGCCGACGAAGTTCGCATGAATCGTACCTACCGATCCCACGTCTACGATAGAAACAGTTCCCCCCTTTGCTTCCTCATTAGGTCTATAGGTTCTGTTGTCATTATTCGCGAAATTACCAGTAAGACTATTGATATTATTCAAACCGACTATATTGATGGCGGAAGCTTCATCCTTTGTCGTGGTATTTTTATTGAATAATTCTTCCCCCGTGTCGAAATCTTCTTTCACAACCTGCGACGCGATGTTCGCGACGATGTCAGCATTTTCTTCCACGATGTACAAGCGTTCGTTCTCTGTCGTGTAAAAGGTAAAATCAGGCGTTTCTGAACCGCTGGTTAAGAGCTTCGTTAGAAGAAAGGCTACATCATCTGGGGTTTTTGCCCACTTGAACTCGTGCGCTACTTTATCCACGCCTGTAGTATCGCCGATCTCCGCATCAATGAAGAGCTCATAGTCGACAGGCTTGTATTCACCAGTAGTGGGGTCTACGGTGTAACTAGTATAGGTGAACAAGCTCGATGCTTCACCAGTTAGCTCTTCGGTCGTGTAGATCTTCTCATAGGCGAACACGGATGACGCACTGCTTAAAACAGTGAGAGACACCGCGAAGGCTGATAGGAGGAGTTGTCGAATATTCCTGTTTTTGGGTTTCATTTTCTATTGTGTTTATTTAGGGTAGTTGTCAACAAATGGTTAATTTTCAATAACTTATAAAGAAATAACAAATTTCTCAGCGCGATTCTAACAGAAGTATGACACGCTGTCAACAAAAACAAGGCGACTATAATTCACACGACTATAATTCACAGATACAGAGACTCTAATTTTCTTTTCGACATGGGGGCATCTTCGATGGCATAGCACTCAATTTTTGCTACATTTTTTATAAAATTAGATTTTTTTTTTTAAACTTTGAACAAATCGTCCGCTGAGGCGTCTCAATTATATCAGATCCGTCCGAGTTCGAATGAAGGAGAGAGCAGGAGAACTCAATCAAGGATGATCTGTGTTTCATAGGTAGTAAGTTGGAGCGGGCGTAGAAGAGATTCTACGCCCGCCATTTTTTTGACTTCATGACATTCTTTGCTCATCAGTATGGGAAAATATACTTTCCATCACGCGCGCGATTTGCTATCTTAAGGGGACACGTATTATTATTTATTACATGAAAATCACCTCTACACTCCTCACATTGCTCCTAAGCACCGCTTGGGCTACAGAAAGTTTCGAATCCGCACCGAAGGGTGCTGTCACCTCATTGAAAACAGAGTACGGCACGATCAGTGCAAACTCAGGTGCTGCTGAAATCCTCAAGAACAAGGCACGCACGGGGAACTCCTCGCTCCGCATCCTCGGTGGTGCGCAGAAGGCAGTCACCATCAAGCTCGACAAGCCGCTGGAAAAGGACACTCTCTTCCAAGCATGGAGTGAGCGCTGGACAGGCCGTGGACCTTTCGAGGTCATCGTCACAGCAGAGGTAAAAGGCAAGAGCACCGAGCTCGTGAAGCACACGAAGCAGGGCACAGGCGGATTCAACCACCAGTATAAGCTCACCATCCCTCAGGGAGCTAGCTCCATCACCTTCACGGCGAACACAGCTGACGGCGGTGGCATCATCCTCGACGACATAGCCCTGCACTCAGGCAAGCAGGTGATCAACAAGATCACCATCGAAGACCCCGGTGCGTACCCCATCATGAAGCGCGCTGAAGTGAACGGTGTCGTACGTCTCAGCATCGACTCAAAAGGTGCAGAGGGCAAGGGCATCGAAGCCATGAAGCTCAAGGTCAGCCCAGCGTCCGCAGTCAGCACAATCTCCCTGCGCAGCAGCGACAAGCTCGGCTACAACTACAACGGACAGAAGCCACTCGCGACAGCCACCCCCGATGCAGAAGGTAATGTCATCTTCAAGGGACCTATAGAAATCCCCGCAGGCGAAGCCTACATCTGGATAGACGCGACCCCCTCTAAGGATGTGAAGGTCGGTACAGAAATCGACTTCTCTGACATCGCCGTGAAGGCAGGTGGGAAGGTCTTCAAGGGCACAGACATCATCGACCAGAGCGTCGGCTACCTCGTCGCCACAGGCGGTGAAGAAGTGAAGCAGGCTGACGGCAGCATGCGCGTGAGCAAGTGCTTCCGCATCCCCGGTCTCATCACGACAAAGAAGGGCACACTCGTCGGTGTTACTGACGCGCGTTATAACCACTCAGGTGACCTCTGCGCCGACATCGACGTCGCCGTCATGCGCTCCACTGACGGTGGTCTCACATGGACAGACCCCGAGGTGAACATGGATATCGGTCCTGGCGCGAACAACGGCTGCGGTGACCCCTGCATTCTCCAAGACGACAACGGCCGCATCTGGGTACAGGCACTCGGCACACACTTCAGCGGCGGTGCATCCCTCTTCGTTTCCAAGAAGGGTAATGATCCTAAGACCACAGGTCAGTGGTACATGAGCTACAGCGATGACGATGGTAAGACATGGACACAGCCCGGTGAGTACGTGAACCCCACGAAGCAGATCAAGAAGGACGAGTGGGACATCATCCTCGCAGGTCCAGGTAGCGGCATCACGCTGAAAGACGGCACGATCGTCTTCCCAGCCCAGATATGGAACCGTGACGCATCTCCGAATGCGGTCTCCACTATTTGCTACTCCAAGGACGGTGGTAAGAACTGGGTCTACGGCACAGGACTCCCACGTCGCACCTCCGAGAGCCAGATCGTCCAGCTGAAGGACGGCTCTATCATGATTAACGCCCGCGACGAGCAGCGCAGCGGCACACGCGCGGTCTTCATCACGAAGGATCTCGGCAAGACATGGACAGCCCACAGCACGAACCTGAAGGATCTCCGCGAGCCTGTGTGTCAAGCCTCCCTCATCTCCATTAATTCGAAGAAGTACGGTAATGTGCTCCTGTTCTCCAACCCGAACGCAGGCAGCCGCAAGAACATGACCATCAAGTTCTCCCTCGACGAAGGCAAGACATGGAGCACAGGCTACGAGTACGACACCCGCGATGGCGCTGGCTACTCCTCACTCGCCCTCATCGACGAGAACACCGTCGGTGTCTACTATGAAACATCACAAGGACATGCCCAGAATGGACGCAATTTCGGCATCAGCTTCCTGCGCATCCCTCTAGAAAACATCATGAAGAGCAAATAATAAACCACACATAGATTAAACTTATGCGACACGCACACTTTGTATTCATAGCACTGGGTGCGTGTCTGCTTTCTGAGCAGACACGCGCAAACGCAGCGGGCGAATCAGCCACCCCTCCACCCTCGGTAGGATTCGGCAATATGCCACGATTCAATGCGGAGAAAATGTCACGCGACATGCTACTTGATAGCCTCCAAAAGGAAGTCACCATTCTGAACAAGCTTTATAAGCTCCTCGCCTCCACCACATCTGCTGAGCCAGTAAAAATGGATCTCAGCAAGGAGCTAGACAGCGTCTTAACAGAATTAAACGAGCTCATGGAGAAACGCCCCACCCTCATGGAGCATGCGAAAGAAGCCGCTGTCCCCATGGCGCGCAATCAGCTCCCTGACAAGCGCAGCCTCTACGTGCTGATCGATCAGGAGCGACAGAAACTGCTCGCGGACGAAAGCCAGCTGAGCGACACACTGCGCCAGCAGCTGGAGACACTCCCCATCGAGACCGTCAGTGAGAAAGAACGCCTCGAAGGACGCGATGAGAAGGCAGCACTCATACTTGAGATGTTTAACGCCTTTTCCTCCCAGCGCGACGTCCTTAAGAATATCAAAGACGAGCAGAGCGCGAAAGCTGCGATCGCGCTGCTGAACGAATCTCGCGCCAGAGTAGACCGCGCCGACCAAGCACTCATGGCCTCTGGTGATGCCTACCTCACACGCGAAGACATGGACTACATACGCACACCCTACAGGAATGGCTGGGATGCCCTACGCCTTGAGCTAAATGCTGAGCGCGAGCGCATCCTCGCCGAGGACTGCTACGGTGTCACCGAGCTATCGCCCGCCCTACCTCGCTAAGCACTCATCTCCACATCCCCTCCCCCTTTCTAGATTATGCACGGATATACCTTCAGGCTCTTGATATACATCTGCGTGACGGCACCCTTCTTCCTATTCAGCAGCTACATTGACATCCACCCAGGCGTCATCGACTGGCTGAATATTTATCTGATACTGATGGGTCTCTTCGGCTTCATCATGGGCAAGAGAAGCACCGTAGAAGATGTCTTCTCGGTGAACGTGCAGTACTCGAACGATAGGGAAAACCTCATTCATCCGGGCATCATCGAGGCGGTGGTCGTCAAGGATGAAGAGGGAGGGAAGCGACGCTACGAAGTCTACAAAGGCGCGATGGAGAGCCCTGAAGAGGCTTCGCCTGAGACATCATTCCAGACTCCGCTTCGCTACGAATACCCAGACCTGAGCTTTTGCCAGTCGGTGAAAGCAGCATGCAAGACAGTGAATATCAGGTTCGCATTCTGGACATCGCTCGCGCTCATTTTCAATTTTTATCTCCTCAGCGACTTTGGCGAGTACCTGATAAGCGGCTTTGCTTTCGCAGGGCTTTTCTTAACCTTTAGCATCTTGACGGCTGTCCTCCCCACGTATATGCTAAGCACCACGCCTTTCATACGCGATATGCTCAAGCAGATTATCCGTCTGCGGTACAGGCCTTACAAGCATAGGAAAAATCTACGCTACATCATCAAGAAAGATCAGGTGGAGAAGTACGAAGAGCAGTTCCGCATCGACGAGCAGGGGCTCACCTGCGTCGAGAAGGATAAGCTGTACAATCTCTACTTCAAGTAAGCAACTCAGCACGACGGACACGTACGAGCATTGACAGCGCACAGAGAAGTTGCTACAATCCCGCCATATGAAAATAAGCCGTCCTAGTGACTCCGATTACGCTGCCACACTGAGCGCGATGAATCGTCGCGCTATCCCAGAAGAGGGTGTGCAGCAGACAGTAAGCGATATTATTGCTGAAGTGGCGAAGCGCGGTGACGCAGCACTCTGCGACTACGCCGCACGTTTTGACTCTGTCGAGCTGAGCCCTGATCAGCTCCGCATCACCCCAGAGGAAATCCATGAAGCCCGCGCGGCTGTCCCCTCCTCGGTGAAAGAAGCCATCGCCGCGACCCTGCACAACATCCGCTACTTCACGAAGAACAGCCTGAAAAAGGACTGGAGCGGCATCAATGCGCAGGGCTGCGAAGTAGGCGAACGCTTCGTCCCCTACGACCGCGTCGGCATCTACGTCCCCGGTGGGAAAGCCCCCCTCGTCTCCACCGCCCTCATGACAGGTGGCTTCGCTATGGCGGCGGGTGTCCCTGAGATCATCGCCATGACCCCCTGCGGTCCTGATGGGAAGGTGAACCCTGCCGTCATCGTCGCCCTCGTCGATGCAGGAGCTACAGAAATCTACCGCATAGGCGGAGCGCAGGGCATAGCCGCCCTCGCCCTAGGCACAGAAAGCATCGCGCCTGTGGAGAAAATCTTCGGACCGGGGAATCGCTTCGTCGTCGAAGCGAAGCGCCAGCTCGTCGGCGCTGTATCCATCGACCTCCTCCCTGGGCCTAGTGAAATCATGGTCATCGCAGACGCGACGGCGAACCCTCGCTACATCGCCGCCGACCTCCTCGGTCAAGCAGAGCATGGTGGCGACAGTGCCATCAGCTTCGTCAGCGACAGCGAAGAACTCATCGCCGCCGTCGAAGCAGAAATCAGCCAGCAAGCCGCCCAGCTCACACGCAGCAGCTACCTCCAAGAAGTGCTCGAAACCAGCACACATGTCATCCTCGTCGACGACATCAAGCAAGCCTGCGCCATCTGTAACGACTTCGCCCCCGAGCACCTTGTACTCGTCGTCGATGAAGACATTGAGAACGACATGCTAGATCACATCTACACAGCAGGCGCGATCTACGTCGGCACCTATGCCACAGTCGCCTGTGGTGACTTCTTGGCAGGTCCTAGCCACACGCTCCCCACGGGAGGTTCTGGAAAATCCTTCTCCGGCATACGCGCCGACCAGTTCCAGAGACGCGCCAGCATCGTGCGCATGAACAAGGCCGCCGCCGAGCGAAGCCTCCCCTATGTGAAAGTCTTCGCCGAAATCGAAGGACTCGACGCACACGGACGCTCGCTGGAAATCCGCGTAGAACAGAGCTAATTAGAACATCAATTAGAACATATCACATGATCTCCCTACGCTACAAGCCACTCCCCGCCTCCTTTTACCAGCAGAAGCGCGACGAACTCGCGCTCCAGCTCCCCGCCTCCTCACTCGTCATCATACACTCGAATGATGTATTCCCGACGAATGCAGACGGCACGTTCAACCACCACCAGAACGCGAACCTCTTCTACCTCACTGGCATCGATCAGGAAGAAAGCATCCTGCTCATGTACATAGGTGAAGACGGCAAGCACGAAGACATCCTTTTGCTGCGCGAGACAAACGCGCAAATAGCCATCTGGGAAGGCGCAAAACTCGAAAAACAAGAAGGCACAGAGCTCAGCGGCATCACTGACGTACGCTGGACTGATGAATACCAGAGCCTCCTCACGACATGGATGCCACAGGCGAAGGAAGTCTGGCTGGAGCGTGATAACCACCCCCGCCGCCTCACCTACGTGCAGACGCGCAACGAGCGCATGGCAGCCGCCCTACAGGCGAACTACCCTGACGCAACGCTGAAGATCCTCTACCCTGTCATCTCCGAGATGCGCATGATCAAAACAGAGGAAGAAATAGAGCAGATACGCCAAGCATGCCGCAGCACAGGCGAAGGATTCATCGAGCTTCTCAGTCAGCTGAAGGCTGGCATGGGTGAATGGGAAATTGAAGGCATCCTCTCCTCCGCATTCATCCGCCGCCGCTCACGCGGATTCTCCTTCACCCCTATCATCGCGGGTGGTGAGAACGCCTGCGTGCTCCACTACATCACGAACCACATGGAAACGAAGGACGGCGACCTCGTCCTCCTCGACATAGGCGCAGAATACGGCGGTTACGCGGGCGACATGACCCGCACTGTCCCCCTGAACGGCAAGTACAACCCACGCCAGAAGGAAGTATACGAAGCCTGCCTCGCGGTTTACAATCAAGCAAAGAAGCTGATGAAGCCCGGTGTGCGTAAGGTGGAGTATGAGCGAGCCGTACGCTGTGCCATGGCGCAGCAGCTCCTCTGCCTCGGTCTCATCACCGAGGCAGAAGTCGCAGAAAAGCCAGAAGATCCGCCCGCCGTACGCCGCTACTTCATGCACGGCACGAGCCATTCGCTCGGCATAGACGTACACGATGTCGGCGCGATGGACACGAGCTTTGCTGTGAATCAGGTCTGGACGATAGAACCTGGTATCTACATCAAGGAAGAAAACATCGGTATCCGCATCGAAACGGATGTTGTCATCCGAGAAAATGGCGTAGAAGACCTGCTAGACTTCGTACCAGTCAGCGTAGAGGATATAGAATCCCATTTCACAAAATCCTCACAATAAGCTTTTAAACGAGCAATCAGACGCAAGCTAGAAAAAAAACCACAAGAAAACTCCTTTTTTAGCTTGCGCTGACCTGAAAAAATACGTATAATCCCCCCGCACCCTGCTAACGCAGGGCATCAAGACAAGCTCGGATGGCGGAATTGGTAGACGCGCTAGACTAAGGATCTAGTGGAGCGATCCGTGGGGGTTCGAGTCCCCCTTCGAGCAGAAAAAAGCCGCAAGTTAAACTTGCGGCTTTTTTGCTATTGGGGACCTTGCAAAAGGCGTGCCGTTTCGCTCATTTTCGAAATCAACATTTTACTCGGACTAATTTTGCAAGTCCCCTATTACATCTTGCTGATCTCTCCTAAATTTAGAGAAATACGAGTAGAACAGACGGAAGAGGTGCCATCATCCCCAATGCCACATTTTTTATTAATAGAAAAGTCGGATAGAGACTTGACCGCGAATAGGGCAAAAGGTATAATATACAAGATATGTTTCATTCACCTATGAAAAAGCGAGGCACACTCGCAGCACTTAGCCTGATCGCCAGTCTTGTACCTGTCAGTTTCGCCCAATCAGAAACGAGTGACCCCTACCTTGACGCTCTCATCGAAGAAGAGAACAAGAAGAACGAGGTGAAAGTCGTTGACTCACAAACAGCAAACGAAAACACAAACACAGGTACAGCCTCGATGAACCCTCAGCTGTACGATCCATCGCTTGCGTCCATGAAGAACGCACAAGAGCAGCTCGCAGGTGACACGGGTATTTTCTCTAATGAACTCGCACACGAGGGGAAGATCATCTCTCAGGTGGAGGTCGAGTTCATCACGTCTCGTAAGCATATTCCTCAGCAGCGTCTCCTCAGTCAGATTTCACTGAAGGCGGGTCAGCCCTACTCCAGCACACGTGCGAATGCCGACTTGGAGCGTCTCATTGCAGAAGGGCTCATCGCCTCGGATGCGCGTCTCGCTGTGTATCCTACGGAAAACGATCGCATCCGCATCGTTTTCGAAGTCGGATCTAGCCCTCTTGTTGGGGGTGTTGGATTCGTAGGTAACACCATGTTTGACGATGCTGACCTTCGTGATCAGATCGGGATTCGATCTGGTACGATGATTAATGACAAGGACTTCGCCACGGCTCGTAAGGCTATTCTTAAGTACTACCACGAGGCACGCTATCCTCATGTACGAGTCACATGGGAAGAACGCGCAACGCGCTCTGGTCAGCACCGCGATATCATCTTTAAAATAAATGAAGGTCCACGCGGCGAGATCGTCGACATTTCCTTCAAGGGGAATAAGGCCTTCGACAGCGAGCAGCTACGCCAGGTCATGAAGGTGCAGGAAAAGGGATTCCTCTACTTCTTCACACAGTCTGGACGCTACAGTCAGGATGAGCTATCTGATGACCTCACAAACATTGTCAATCATTACCGCAACTTCGGCTACCTCCGTGCGAAGGTTGCAGAGGTGAAGTACTATAACGTCGGCACAAAGGAGCACGAGAAGCTACGCATGGCCGTCACCATAGCAGAAGGTCCGCGCTACCGTATCCGTAAGGTAGGCTTCCAAGGCAATACCGTGTTTAACCATGCCGAGCTTGAGCCTGCACTCAGCATGATCGCTGGCGATATCTACTCGCTCAAGAAAGTTTCTGATGACGTACGTCTCGTACGCTCTTACTATGGTTCTAAGGGATATGCAGACGCGAGCGTGCATCCCGACATAGTAGAAGTCGGAGCTGACAGCAAAGGGGTACGACTCATCGACATCACCTATAAACTCAAAGAGGGGAAAGTCTACCGCGTCGGGCGTATCAACGTGCGTGGCAACTCAAGAACACGTCCAAACGTCATCCTGCGTGAAATCCCTGTGAAGTCCGGAGCTCCGATGAACTCTGTCGACTTAGAGACAGCTCGTACACGTTTGGCAAACCTCGGTTACTTCGGTGATGTGCAGGTCTCTCAGGCGACATCATCCACACCTGGTTACCGTGATGTGAACATCGACGTCGCTGAGCGACGCACGGGTGACTTGAGCTTCGGTGTGTCCTTCTCATCTGAGCAGAGCGTCTCACTCTTCGTGAATGTCACGCAGTCGAATTTTGATATCCGTGGTTTCACGAATGGAGTGTTCGTCGGTGGCGGTCAGCGTCTGACCCTATCCGCTAACATAGGTACAGAGTACCAGACAGCCTCTATATTCCTGCTAGAGCCATGGTTCCTCGATCAGAAGCTTGCTTTCGGGAATGAAGCGTTCTACTCTAGTGCTAACTTCTTGAGCGACTATTACTCACAAAAGAACTTCGGCTTCTCATCCTCGCTGCGCTACGCCCTCGGTGACGCATCGTCCATGGAGCTGAAGTACAAGTTCGAACGCTATGAGCTCACAGACGAAGGTACACCTCCCCCCTACTTCCAAGAAATCATGGGAGACTACAACCGCAGCCACCTCTCACTCGCGTACAAGTATGATACGCGTAACGCGAGCGTACTTCCACGTAGCGGCGGACATTTCGAGCTCATGGCTGGTTACAGTGGACCAGGCAGTACTGTAGAGACCTACGGTCTCGACCTCTCTGGCTCGTACTACTACAATGGCTTCTGGGATACGATCTTCAGCGTGAACTTCAGAATGAAGACTGTGGAAGCGATCGACAAGAATGAGCAAGTCCCCATCTTCGAAGCAGCCTTCCTCGGTGGACCACATGATCTGCGTGGCTTCCGCTACCGCGATGTAGGTCTCGTCGATGAGCTGCTCGCAGGAAACGAAACCATGGGTGGTAACAGCTCCTTCTACGCGCAGTTTGAAGTCACCGTACCCGTGATCGATAATATCCGCTTCGCCGCCTTCTTCGATGCAGGCTTCGTACACGCAGATAGCTTCGACTTCGCCCCCGAACTCTGGGCAGCCGACGTGGGTGTAGGTATACGCCTGACGCTCCCCATCGGACCTCTCGCAGCTGACTTCGCTATCCCTGTGGCGAGTGATAATGCGATAGACAATGGTGCGCAGTTCCAGTTCTACGCTGACTACGAGTACTAGAATCTCTTTCCTACAGAAGCGCGGATCTCTACCCTGAGATCCGCGCTTTTTTATACAAAAGGCACATGATGACGCGTTATACATGAGCTATTTGAACTATTTTCATTGCAATAGCCAAGCAGCTTCGCTAGAATAGCCTCATCTCAATGAGGGGTCATCACACCGCCTCTACGAGTATCAGAATATGGCACGCAAGTATTATTACGACACAGGTGAAGAGAAAATAGGTCCCGTCACGGGGCAAGATCTTCTGCGCCTCCTGAGCGCAGGCAGGATACAGCGCGACACCTGGGTACGCCGTGAGGACTCTTCCACGTGGCGACAGATGGAGAATGTAGACCTAAGCGCGGAAAAGAAGCGCGAGCAGACTATGGGCTTCTGGGCCACTCTGTGGAGGAGTCTGCCGCTGTCAGCCATCTTTGGGCTACTATGCGCCTTCATCTTCATCGTGGTGATCCTACTCCTCCTAGGGGGGCTTATATGGACATTCCTCCCCTTCTTCCTCGCACTATTTGCCATCTGGCTCATCTACAGAGCTATCAGATAAGAGGACTTCGCAAAAGGCGCGCTGTTTCGATCATGTTCTAGATCGTCATTATGCTCAAACTCATTTTGCAAGGTGCGCATAAACCTTCCCCTTCACTGCAAAAGAGCAGCTCCATTCAGAGCTGCTCTTTTTATCATTTTATGCTGCAAACTTAGTTCTTGCGACGGCGGCGGGCGAGAAGCCCTGCCAGCGCGAGTAAGCTCAGCGTCGCGGTACTAGGCTCTGGTATTATGTAAGTCTTATCATAGAGGTAGATACCATTATCATCGTGATAGAGACGGAAATTATCTGTTAAGTAGTGAGGGACATCGACTCCACCTATGGTGAGATTGTAGCTCACCTGCTCCGTATCGAAGAAATCTGCCTTACGCGCATCGACGAAGAAGATAGGTCCGCCACCATTCGCGAAATATTCCTTGTAATAATCCACCGTTTGGGCGAGTTCTACATTCACCGTATTAAGACCATTCAGAGTGAGGCTCATGCCATCACCAGCGATAAGCTGTGAAACATTCGTTTCGTTTACACCGGCGAAATTCAGCGTGGTTGTGTTCAGCGCGATATGCTCACCGAGTCCATCCGCGATTGTCGCATTGGAGTCGACTTCGAAGATGCTGCTCAGCTGCACTGTGGCGGTCATGATGCCCTCGACTGAATCAGGGTCGAACTTACCGAAGTTAATCGCCTCGCCTGCATTCCAGTTCGTCGATGTAGCCGTGAAGTGACCTTCTTGGAAGCTGAGTGACTTCGTACCTGTAGACCCCGTCGTGATATCACCAACGATGCGTGTCGTATTCGCCGCCCCTGTGGAGGTCGTCGTAAGCTCGGTGTCCCCCACAAGGCTCATAATAGCCTGACCGAATTGCACGGCTTCCTTCGTACTCTCACCTGTGGAGTCGTAAATGATAGCCGTGACGCTTGTACCTGCAACGTCGTCATTTCCTGCACTTGAAGTCCCTTCTGGCACGAAAGCATTGCCATCAAATGAAAGCAGATCACTACCACTTGTAGCGTTTTCTCCAGTCCCCCAGAGAGCATCAGCCACACTCTGGTCTATCGTACCGTAATTCACGATACCTGCCACGAGTGTGCCGTCACGCAATGTACCGTCAGCACTGGAAATATCGTCTAGCTGAGCGGATATCTCGCCAGAGAACTCACCTGTCATGTCAGTCTTGAAGTGTGTTGTCGTGCTGCCGACTACCTTAATAGAAGCACCTAGAAATCCGACGGACATAGAAGCTGTAGATTCACCATATACTTCCGAGGCGGCATCACTCTGCAGCACCGCGGATACATGCCCGCTGATATCTCCAGCGATGCTATTCAAATTACTCTGGTCAGCGATGTAGGAAGCGATCAAGTCCGTACCCGAAGTACTGAGACCCACTGCGACACCAGCACCTGCTGACGCTTTCGTCGTACCGAGAAGAGCACCTAAGCTGATGTCTACGCCATTCAGCCAAGCTGCCACTGACATACCATCGACAATAGTTGACTCGATGTAAGAGCCAGCACCTAAAATAGTATCCTTCAGCTCATCTTGCCTACCGAAGACGGCAGCACCGCCCGAGAGACCGAGAACGCGATTCACCTGCATACTGGTATTCTCCCAGTCGATAATGAAGCCCGCCGATGAATTTTTCACAGCATTATCAGTATGCGTGTTCACAAAACCTACAGAGGCAGATGTCGTACCAGCGTCTGATCCTAGGAGATAGCCTACACTGAGGTCACCTTTAAACGTATCAGCCTCATTATTAGAATTCATGACGAAGGTACCCGAAATAACGCCTAAGTTTCTGTTTTGCGCCTCCGTAGGAGAAATAGCCCCTGCGATGAAGTTCAGCTTACCGCCTTTCCCCGTCACCGTCACGTTAGCATCCTGTAGAAAATAAGTGAGAGGCTCAGTCTCAACATCCGTTCTATAGGAAGGTAGCGTCGTGACATCTGTGAACTCTATACCTGTGGCTGTAGCTTTATCGCCCCCTATCTCTACATTCACAGTCAAATTATTGAGATTACCCACAGTCCCGTTCGCACCTAGAATAATACCATCTACTGAACCAGTATCTACGTAACTACCATCCGCATCCGCGATCACGTTAATCGTAGCTCCTTCAAGTGATCCTATAGAGCCTTGGTTAACGTTAATACCGACAGCATTGCCATCAATAGCCTCGACATCAAGCGTGCCAGTATACTTCTCAATGTAAGAATCCACCCCTGTCGCACTCTCACCATCTACGAGAATACCAGTAACTTTAGTCTCGCTGGTGCTAGATCCTGTGGTGCTGATAGGATAACTGAGTTCACCCAGCTGTTCTCCACCTGTCACGGACAAACCGACACTGGCAGCTTGCAGAGAAGCTGTCATGAGCACAGTGCTACCGATAAGCAGAGAAAAAGGAGCATGATGAAGATTAAGTTTTCTTAATAAAAGGCTGATTTTCATATTAAATTTCTATAAAAGAGCAAAAATTTCTGGCGTGATTATTGCATCTTTTTACTATATTTGTCAAGTGAACAATATTCTATCAGAAACATATAAAAATACAAATTATATAGTCTTCTTATTTTTTAAAGGTTCAAAATTAAGAGATTACTCTGTAGAAAACTCAGTTAAGAATATTTCACTTTTTTCTTGCGATGACACTCATTTATGATAGAGTATTCAGTATGAATTTACACAAACTTGCGCCTAAGAAAGCGTTCACCTTAGTAGAGCTCATTGTCGTGATTGCTATTTTAGGTATATTAGCCAGTGTAGCTATGCCCTTTATCTACAGTCGCATGAGTGCTGCTGACCTCACATCCTGCACGGAGCAGATCAAGCAGATCTCTATGAAGGCAAACGAGTACTCCGAGGACATGGCTCACCGTAATATGCTTCCCGCGAGTGGCATGGACGATAATGAGGATACGGAGTTTATGAACGAAAGCGATGCTTGGTGGTACAGCATCGCCCCGCTCTTTGACGCAGTCGTCCTCCCGACGAAGGCTGGAGGACCGATAAAGGTATCCGAAGTCTTCCACTGCTCAGGAGATGAGCGCGCGAATATAGAAGAAGGCACGGTCTTCACCGCGACGGAAAAGACAGTCTCCTATGTCTCTTGGTCAGATGGCACAGTCGATCCTGATAATCCAGACTCAGGCATACGCATGAACAAGCAGCGACTCGACGAGATGCCATGGATCTCCGATGGGAATCCTGTCAAGGGTCAGAGCGTGAACAGCCTTGAGAGCTTCAAGAAGATGGTACTTCCTGCCGTCGAGCGCCACGCTAGCTCCATCGCTGTCGCCTATGCTTCTGGACGCATCGAAGCCATCGAGCTAGACCCAGAGGGGGAAAGCGATGAGAAGATGTTCGAAAAGGTCGCCCCTTGGCTCGCAGAAAACCCTGTGAAAGGCGCGGAGAAAGCTCCACGCCGCAGCAGCCGTCGCTCTAGCCGCTAAGTCGTTAGTACACAGAAAACTGAGCTTTGCACACGAGCTTAGATACCCCAGCATTAGACTGCGCACCCTTCCTACACGAAGGGTGCCAACTTGTATTAGGACTCAGCGGAGGCAGAGACTCCGTCTGCCTCCTGCATCTGCTCGTGCAGAGGGGCTGCCGCGTGCATGCCCTACACGTCCACCACGGACTGCGCGGCACGCAGGCAGACAGGGATGCCGCATACTGCGCCAGCATCTGCGAGGAGTGGAACGTCCCCCTGCGCACCCTCCACTACGATGTCCCTCACATGGCCGCCGAGGCAGGGCTCTCCTTCGAGCATATGGGACGAGAGCTACGATGCGCAGCTTTACGCGCGCTCGCACTGGACCTTGCCGACAATGATAAGCAGAGTGAGCTAGCTCCCATCGCCCTCGCCCACCACGCGGACGACCAGACAGAGACACTGCTCTTCCACCTCTGCCGAGGAGCCGCGGGCCTACGCCCCATGCTCCCCCTACGCGAAGAAGACGGACTGCGCTACCTACGCCCCATCCTGCACTGGAGACGCAGCGAGATCACCGACTACCTCAGCACACGAGGCATTCGCTGGTGCGATGATGAAACGAATGACGAAGACGATGCGACGCGCAACGCACTGCGCCACCACATCATCCCCCAGCTCAGCACCCTCATGGGACGCGACATCGTCCCCATCGTCAACCGCAGCGCGGAGGTGCAGCATGAGAACGAATCCGCTCTACGCGCCGCCCTATCACAGCTGCCGAGCCGCGACCCGCAGGGCAGACTCTATCTCCCCTACCTACGCGAGCAAATACCCTCATTACAGCGCGCCATCCTCTTCTCCTACCTACGGGAGCAGGGAGTCTCCGATGTCAGCGAACGCCTCGTCCAAGAAGCCCTCAGCCTCATCTCGGGAGACAGGCACGTGCTCAACCTAGCTGCGGGCGCACGCCTACGCCGCCGTCAGGGGCGCATCTACGTCGAGCTGCCCTGCTAGAGGTAGCACTCCTGACTGTGCTCATTCACCATAGCGACTACACGCTCATCATAAATGGATTCTTAAGGTCCACTGACCTTAAGCAGGGGTGCAGGGGACGGCGTCCACGCTGGGTTTGGGCAAAGCCCAAGGAAAAGCTGTGGCGCCGCCGCAGCAGCGTCAGTTTCCTCATCGCTGGATATCGCACGTGCCCGTGAAGCAAACCCTGCATGGCATCCACTCCAGAAACTGACGCTCCGACCACTGCGCGCGAAGCGCGACTCTTGTCTTCCGTGGCAAACGCGACAGCGTCCATACAGAGAAGACGCGAAAACAAGCCTCCAAGCCACCCAAGAGTCAAGCATATCCACCGATATGCTTGACGAGCCGTGAGCAAGGAAACGAGATTTACATACATCTCCAAGATAAGCTTCAATTGTCAGGGGCGCATCTACGTCGAGCCGCCCTGCTAATCAGCCGTGATAGAGGAAGCACTCCTGACTATGGTCATTCACCATACCGACAGCCTGCATGAAGGAGTACACAATCGTCGAGCCTACGAACTTAAAGCCACGCTTCTTCAGATCCTTGCTAATCCTATCCGACAGCGAAGTCGTCGCTGGTAGCTCGCTCTGATTCTCCACATAGCCGAGGATGGGCTCATGGTTCACATAGCTCCATATCATCTGATCGAAGCTGCCGTACTCGCGCTGGATGTCGAGGAAGAGCTGCGCGTTACGTATCGCCGCTTCTATCTTCCCACGGTGGCGGATAATCCCCGCATTCCCGAGCAGCTCCTGCACCTTAGCCTCATCATAGCGTGAAACAATCTCTGGATCGAAGCCATCGAAGCACGCACGGAAGCACTCGCGCTTCTTGAGCACCGTGATCCATGACAGCCCCGCCTGAAAGGACTCGAGCACCAGCATCTCGAAGAGCATCCTGTCGTCGTGAACAGCGCGCCCCCACTCCTCGTCATGGTAATGCTTATAAAGATCAGAGTCATCTACCCATGCACAGCGGCATACTTCATTTTCATCATACGCTTCACTCATGCCAGCATCTTAAAGCATGAGCGCGCAGCTGGCAAGCGAAAGAAGCACATCTTCTAGCTCTTTTGCCACACATTTCTCTACCTCGGCGACGCATTTTGATTGACTGCACCCAAGAATTCAGGCAATCTAGGCTCAAGATGAAAAGAGTCCTCATCATTGGAGCAGGCGGTGTCGGTCATGTAGTCGCACACAAATGTGCGCAGATGGCTGACGTATATCAGAGCATACATCTCGCTTCTCGCACACAGAGCAAGTGCGACATCATAGCAGCTGACGTGAAGGCGCGCAGTGGCGTAGACATCACGACGCATCAGATAGATGCGGATGATGTCGCTGCGACGAGCGCACTCATCGAGCAGGTACAACCTGATCTCGTGCTAAACGTTGCCCTTCCCTACCAAGACCTTCCTATCATGGATGCCTGTCTTGCCGCTGGGGTGGACTACCTCGACACAGCGAACTACGAGCCTAAGGATGTCGCGAAGTTCGAATACAGCTGGCAGTGGGCCTATCAGGAAAAGTTCGAGCAAGCAGGACTCTTCGCCCTCCTCGGCTCCGGCTTCGACCCTGGTGTGACAAATGTCTACACCGCATGGGCTCTCAAGCACCACTTCGATGAAATCGAGTACCTCGACATCGTCGACGTGAACGGCGGCAACCACGGAAAAGCCTTCGCAACTAACTTCAACCCAGAGATCAACATCCGCGAAGTCACCGCCCCCTGCCGTCACTGGGAAAACGGCGCATTCGTCGAAACGGACGCCATGAGCATGCACCAGCCCTTCACCTGCCCTGATGGTGTCGGCACCTACGAGATCTACCGCATGTACCATGAAGAGCTCGAATCACTCGTCAAGCACATCCCTACGATCAAGCGTGCGCAGTTCTGGATGAGCTTCTCCCCGAACTATATCAACCACCTCACCGTCCTACAGAACGTCGGCATGACGCGCATCGACCCTGTGCAGTACGCAGGTGTAGAAATCATCCCCCTTCAGTTCCTGAAGGCAGTTCTCCCTGATCCTGGTGATCTCGGTAAGACCACGAAGGGTCGCACCTGCATCGGCTGCATCGTCCAAGGGAAGAAAGATGGCAAGAACAAGGCCATCTACATCTACAATATATGCGACCACGAAGCCTGCTTCGACGAAGTCGGCTCACAGGCCATCTCCTACACCACGGGCGTACCTGCGGCCATAGGCGGCAGACTCATGCTGGAAGGCACATGGTCAGGTAAGGGTGTTTCAAACATGGAGCAGAATGACCCCGATCCATTCATGGATGCGCTCAACAAGTACGGCTTACCATGGCAGTACATCGAGCTCAGCGAAGAAGATGCGAACGCGCTACGCGTCGCACAGGAAGCTTAAATGATCAGAAAAAACGGCAGCGGGTTCATCCGCTGCCGTTTTATTCTCGCGATTATTCTCGCGATCTAGCTTGACCTACGAAAGAATAGCTGCTACGCTACAGCCATGATGAAAAGAACATACATTTCCCTACCTCTCCTTGCAGTCTGCTGTGGTATCTCGCTGCTGAGTATGACCACCCTGAGCTCCTGTGACGACGACGGTAACACCATCTTATCCTCAACTATTAGCAAAGGTTTATTCCCAGAAGATGAAGAAGCACTTATCGGTTATCGCATGGATATGGATCTCGCTCTAGACCATGAAACAGACCCGCCGCATCAATTAAAGCAGGCTCCAGACTCCATCACCTTCTACGATGGTAACTCTGCGCAGCTGATATTTGATTCGAAAACGTACAATGTCGACTATACCTACAATCTATCAGACCGAGGGGGCTCTAAATTTGTAGCTGAAGTCACTTTCTCTATACCTGCCGAGATGACTCTCGACAACAGCAGCGATGCGTCAATGTACCTAGCCATAGTCTACTTACAACCTGATGGCAGTGCCACCCTCGCGTCTGAGAGTGGTTATACTCCTGTAACGATGGGGCTTCAGTACAAGTTCATTTCTTATGCAGTACGACTTTACAAACCCTAATTACAGGTCTAAGGCAGACGGCAGAGTGCTAGGAAGCCCTGCGAACTCACCCAGACCTGTCGTGAAATTGCATTTAGTTTTCCTGACTTAGTCATTGCGTCACCAGACAGAAACAATGTAGCCTTGTTTTGGGAAGGTGTGTCAATCTCGCTTCCTTGCTCACTCTCGTCAAGTATACGGTGGGTATGCTTGACTCTTCGCTAGCTTGTTTTCGCATCGTCACAGCACCATCGTCACAGCACAAGACGTGCTACGATTCTAGCACACTGCCTATAAAATCTCGACACTCATACCTATATCGCTGAGCTCGTAGAGCGCGATCATTTCCTCGGGCGCTACTCGTATACAGCCATGCGAGACTGGCGTGCCCAGCTGCGTCACATGTGCTGTGCCGTGGATGTAAATATAGCGCGCTCGCGTGTTCGCATTCTCTTCATCTAGTCCATCGAGCGTGAGGATGCGCGTGAGGACATGGTCTGCATCCTCATGGGCTGTGGTAGGGAGGTCTATTCTGGATCTCGGGATGCGGGCTACGAATACGCAGCCGAGCGGTGCGTTCTCCCCATGCTTCGAGGCGATGCGGAATCGCCCCGTGGGCGTGCGTCCCGAGCCTTCTTCGCATCCGATCCCTTCTTTTCCACTAGAGATGCTGAGATCGAGTAGCCGTGTCCCATCACGCCACAGCTCCAGTCGCTGCCGATGGAGGTCGATGCGTAGGGCGGCTGGTGTGCTGCTCTCCATCACGGCTGGCATAGGATGTCGGCGATGCGTTCCGCCGCATCGGGGACGCTTAGTTCGCGCATAGCTTTTTCCATGAGCTGGCGTTTCTCCTCCTGAGCGATGTCGCCTTGGGTGAAGTTAAGGATGGCTTCTGCGCTGAGTTCATGCTCTGGGCAGAGGCGTGCTGCGCCGCGTGTGCTAAAGGCGCGCGCATTGTATGTCTGGTGATCGTCTGCCGCCGCAGGGTAAGGGACGAGTAAGGAGGCTTTCCCCAGCAGGGAGAGTTCCGTGAGCGTGGATGCTCCAGCTCGCGTGATGACACCGTCGCATGCGGTGTAGGCCTGCGCCATCTGGGCGCAGAAGCCGAGGACGCGGACGTTCGGCAGTGTGCTGGCTCGCTCGCGTATCTCTGCTTCGTGGGCTTTTCCTGCGATGATGAGGTACTGGGTGGCGGCATCGCGCGCGGCGGCTTCGAGGACGCGTTCGTTGAGTTTCTTCGCGCCCTGCGATCCGCCGAGGACGAGGATGGCGTGACCTTCTGGCTGCATGCCGAAGCTCGCGCGTGCCTCGGCTGGGCTAAGCTGGGCTTCTGCGCTGAACTCGACGCGCGTGGGTGTGCCTGTGAGTTCGCAGCTAGAGTTCGGGAAGTAATTCTTCGCGTCATCGAGTCCGAGTAGCACGCGCTTACACCAGCGGGCGGTGAGGCGGTTCGCCTTCCCTGGCAGGGCGTTTGAGTCATGGACGTAGCAGGGTAGCTTCATGTGCGCTCCTGCCATGATAGGGGCGAGTGAGGTGAAGCCTCCCATGCCGAGCACGAGGTCGATGTTCTCCTTCTTCAGCAGCTGACGGCTTCTCCAGTAGGTGGATGCCATTTTCAGCAGAAAGAGTGGAGTCTTGAGCGAAAGTAAGGGGGGCTTCGCCACAGCGGGGATGGAGAGGAAGGGGAGCTGGTCGCCATACTTTTCGGAGGCATCGCGATCTACTTGCTTCCTAGATATGAGTAGCAGGGGCTTGTGTCCACGTGCTAGGAGTTCCTGCGCGACGGCTATACCGGGGAATAGATGTCCACCTGTGCCACCACAGGCGATGAGGATGTGAAGGGGCTTTTTCATGGATATTCGGAGGTGGGCGCAGTTATACGCTAGATTTATTCAGCGGTACGTAGTCTGATAGGACGGGTAAGCGTCGCTGTATGCTGGTGATGATACCTATGGCGGCTATACTGAAGATGAGGTTCGTCCCCCCATGGCTGATATAGGGTAAGGGGAGGCCTGTGTTCGGGACGAGCGAGGTAACGACCATCATATTGAGCATGGCGGGCGTGAAGATAGCAAACATGAGTCCTAGACACAGGTATCTACCGAAGAGATCGCGTGTTTGCAGCGAGAGAGCTATGGCGGCTATGGTCATCGTCGTGAAGAGTAGAACGACGCTGAGTGTGCCTAGGAAGCCGAGTTCTGAGCCTATCTTTGCAAAGATGAAGTCGGTATGCGCGACGGGAAGTGATCCATATTTTTCTATGCCCTCGCCGAGTCCTACGCCAGTGCTGCCACCGCGCTCGAAGGCTTTTTCCGCGACCCATTGCTGGAGTGCCTGCTCTTGCTTGTAGAGCTCTGGTTTCATCCATGCTTCGATACGCGCCATGCGATTGGGGTTGTCCGTAGTAAACTGGAAGAGCACGAGTGCTCCGAGCAGCATGGCTAGTGCCAGCACCCACCAGCGTGTGCCCGCGACGAGCATGACAGCGAAGCCCGCCAGACCGAGTGCGGCGGATGTGCCCATGTCTTTTTCCACGAGGATGAGGATGAGGGGAAAGCCAAAGATCAGCCCCGGTGCGAGGAAGCCTTTCAGGAGGCTTTTGCAGTGCTCCTGATGACGCGCGTACCAGTGAGCGAGTGCGATCATGAGACCTATCTTCGCGATTTCGCTAGGCTGGAAGCTTTTCCCCGCTACGAGAATCCAGCGAGCTTCACCATTCAGCCTCATGCCTATACCAGGGACGAAGCAGAGAATGAGTAGCACGACGCAGCCCAGCCAAATATAGACGACGAAGCGTCTGTAGTGTCGGTAGTCGAAGAGACTCAGGATGAGTGCGAGGCATAAGCCTATGACCGCACTGTTCACCTGTCCACGCAGCAGTCCGTAAGCGTCTCCACCATCGCCCACCTTCGCCACGGTACTCGTGCTCGCCACCATAATGATGCCGAGGCACAGGAGCATAACGAAGCACACCCATATGGTGATGATGCAAATACGCGATGACATGTATGTGTGTGCTGCGTGGGGGCTTAATTCGCCTTGACTTTAATTTTCTGACCGAGTCGTAAGCGATTCGCTTGCTTCTGGCTGAACTTGTTCAGCGCGATAATCTGCGCTAAGCTCATCTTATGTCGGCGGGCGATGCTGCTGAGTGTGTCACCATCCTTGACGACGTATACTGCCGTGCTGGGTGCTTCCTCGGGTACAGCGATGACTTCTTCGACGGCTACCGTTCCTCCCTGTGCAGGGATGAACAGTCTGTCTCCCGTGTAAAGGTAGGGGCGCGCGGCGGCCTTCGGGTTCGCCTGTTTAAGTGCGGCGACCGTGACTCCGTACTTCGGTGCGACGGTTTCCCAGACATCCCCTGAGACGATGAGGTGCTCGCGGGGCTGACTGACGACAGCGGCTGGTGGGACACTAGGAGTGACGACTGGTTCGGCGGGAGGCATGGTCGTCACGACACGCTCCCCTGTACCCGACGTATCGCGCACGACCATCTCTTCGATTTCTGTGTCGACGACGGCGATCACTTCCTGTGGCTCAGCAGGAGTCGGTGTAGACTCTTCGCTGACGATGATGGATGTGATGGTCTGACCGTCTTGCTCTGGTTCTACCGTCACGATAGGCGCGAGAGGACCTGGTGTGAGGTCGGCAGGTGTGATAGGTCTGCTCGGTCCAGTTCTCCCCGTATTATTATCTGTGGCGATGGGCTGGGTCACAGTCACCGATGAGCGGGGCTGTGGCGTGGCTTCCTTCGACGCTTCTGTGCTAGGCGGCGCGTTCGTCGCCTTGCTGGTCTTATCTGCTTCTCCCTTGAAATGCTCATGCGCGAGGATGCCGCCGATGACGACACCGTGGAGCAGGAGTAGCCCGAGGATGATGCGCACAGCGGCTCGTGAGCTGCTGGGTTTTTCCATGCTGGAGTGCATGCGTACAGTCGTGCGACCCGGCTTTTTCGTGAGAAGATTGTCGAGGGATAATTTAGGACTAGGACTTGTACGCCCCAGCTTCGATTTTTCAAACGATTTTTTACTGTTTCTCATGGGTATATGTATAGTCTTAATGTTATGGGCGTAGTGCTTGAAGGACGGCATCACGGAAGCACTGCCCACGTGCTTCATAGCCTGAAAATTGGTCGAAAGATGACGTACCAGGGGAGAAGAGGACGACGTCGCCCGCCTTCGCTAGCTGCATGGCGCGTGCCACGCATTCATCCACGGCTTCGAATTGCTCGCTGGGGCAGGCCTTTCCGAGGCATTCTACCAGCTGACTGCCTATCTGACCGAAGCAGAGGCACTGGTGCGCTTTTTTCTTGAGTAGTGGGATGAGTGGGGCGTAGTTCAGCCCCTTATCCTTACCTCCAGCTATGAGGATAACTGGGCGTGTCTGAGAATGGATAGCGGCGGCAGTCGAGTGCAGGTTCGTGCTCTTCGAGTCATTCAGCCACAGGACTCCATCCATCTCGGCCACCATCTCGCAGCGATGACAGGGTGGCGCAAAGCTACGCACGCTTGACTCAATCTGTTCAAGATCCAGTCCCAGATGACGGCAGGCCATGAGGGCGGCCATGGTGTTCTCTGCATTATGCGCCTGCTCGACGCGTGTACCACGCAGGGACATGAGCAGTGTGTCACCTTCATAGATGCCAGCATTTCGATAGCACAGTGTGGCATCACTGCCCACGGAGCTGAATGTCTCGGTGCGGCACGCGAGTTCACCTAGATTTTCACCTGCGCGTACGATGGCATACTGCTCCGCACCCATGTTTTCAAAGACGCGCTTCTTGGCATGGAAATAATCTTCCACCTTCTTGTAGCGGTCCATGTGGTCGGGGGCGAAGTTCAGCCAGATGGCGATGTCGGGGCGGAAGTGCTCGATGGTTTCCATCTGGAAGGAGGAGACCTCCAGCACGGCTAGCTTCTTCTCAGGGTGAGCCGTCACGACATCACTGAGGGGTAATCCGTAGTTCCCACAAGCGATAGCTGGGTAGCCAGCCTGCACGAGTATATGCTCGATGAGTGCTGTCGAGGTGGTCTTCCCATTCGTGCCTGTGATGGCGATGATACATCCTTTAAAATAGCGGTAAGCGAACTCGGTCTCACCGAGCAAGGGAGCCTGCTTCGGCGCGCAGAACGCGAGCGTCCATGCGATATCAGCCTCGATACCTGGGGATAGGATGACAAGATCCGCGGCGTAGGCTGTCGCCTCGGCTTCGCCTGCGGCAGCGACGCATGTGATGCCTGCGAGGGCGCAGGTCGCCTTCGGGGAGCTATCAAAGATGCAAACTTCACCCGCGCCTTTGGCGAGGGCGAGCTTTGCCGCGGCGATTCCACTGCGACCACAGCCGAGGATGGCAATACGTTGTTGAGCTATATTCATGTACGGAAAAATGATAAAGAGAAAGAGATCGTTTTAATATTGAATAACGGCGACATACCATGCGAGCGCACCGCCCAGCCCGAGCAGCAGCGTGATAATCCAGAATCGTATACACACCTGCGTCTCCGACCAGCCCAGCTTCTCAAAGTGGTGGTGGATGGGAGCCATACGGAAGATGCGTCGTCCTGTTCCTGTGAGCTTGCGCGTGAGCTTATAGCCCGTGCGCTGGATGATGACAGAGCATGCCTCGATCACGAAGATGCCACCGATGAAGAGAAAGATGAGATGATTTCCCGTGCAGACCGCCACCGTGCTCAGTACTCCTCCGAGTGAGAGTGAGCCAGTGTCGCCCATGAACACCTTCGCAGGGAAGGCATTAAACCACAGGAATCCGAGACAGGCGAACGTGATGCTCGCGAGCAATATATTCATCTGCGGCGACTCCGCGACGAAGCTCATCAGCCCTGCTGCTATCGCTACACAGCCACTCGCGAGCCCATCAATTCCGTCAGTGAGGTTCACCGCATTCGAACCTGCGATGATGACGAGCACGGAAAGAGGGATGAACCAGATGCCTAAGTCGAGCCAGCCCCAGAATGGGATGATGATCTCTGTCGCATTCGCCTTCACGCTATAGATGTAATAGGCAGCTATACCTGCGGCGAGGGTCTGGACGAGTATCTTCACCCATCCATTCACGCCATCCGTGCCCTTCTGCTTGATCTTCGCGAAGTCGTCGAGGAAGCCCAGCCCCGCCGTCATCAGCAGGACGAGCAGACATACCTGTAGTGAAGGGCTGTGAAGATCGCCGAATAAGAGCATGCTCATCGCGATGAGCCCTATGATCATCACGCCACCCATCGTGGGGGTACCCTTCTTACTCGAGTGATCGGGTGCATGGGCGCACTGCGTCTTCTCTCGTATGGGCTGACCAGCCTTCAGACGACGTAAGATGGCAATGAGAGCTGGACCTAGGAGCAAGCTCATGACGAAGGGGAACAGGATGGCGCAGAAGAAAAGAATGCGCGTCGGGATATCGAAAAAGTAGTGGATCATGCGAGGGGTAGTGCGGTGTCCGTCACGTGGTGGCGGTTTAATTCAGAGATAAGGACTTGCAGCACACGCTCCATGGCGGCAGAGCGTGAACCTTTGAAAAGAATGGCATCGCCAGATGCGGCGTAGCGGTGGAGCTCCACCCCCATAGCTTCGTGTGATTCGCTATGGTGCAGCTCGACTCCAGCCGCGCCTTCATGAAGGGCGCGCATGTTTTCGCTATCGGCACCCACCGTGAAGAGGGCGTTGAAATTGCGAGCCGCGACGCGTGCGCCTACCTGACGGTGTATGTCAGGTCCATGCTCACCTAGCTCACCTATGGGTCCGAGCACCGCGATGCAGCGGCGCGGCTCATCCATGTCTGCTACCGTGTCGAGCGCGGCTAGCATGCTTTCTAAGTTCGCATTATAGCTATCGTCGATGATGAAGAGCCCGTCTCGCTGCTCGCAGCTGAGACGCCCCTGTGTCAGGCAAGACTGGGCTAGCCCCGCAGCGATGTCTTCGAGTGTGCAGCCAGCCTTCCAGGCCGCGGTGGCGGCGAGGAGACTGTTACTCACCATATGACGACCGGGGGTAGGCAGCTGGATGAGGATACTTCCTTCTCCTACGATGCTCAGCGTGTACTCACTGCCCTGTGCGTGGAAGCGCATGCCAGTAGCTTGGAGGGGGCAGTCAGCCGCACCCGTCGCGAGGCACTGAGCCGTCGTCTGCGTCGCGATGTAGTCTGCGAAATTATCCTGAGCAGGGTAGTACAGCCAGCCCGAGCGTGGGAGGCTACGCGCGAGGGTACACTTCTCCTCGGCGATGACCTCACGTGAGCCCATATACTCGATATGCGCAGAGCCTATATGCGTGATGATGCCATCGTCGGGCTGTGTGATGTCGCAGAGTGGGGCGATCTCACCGACGTGATTCATCCCCATTTCCCACACAACGACTTCTGTATCGAGCTCCGTGCTCAGCACGCTGAGTGGAACTCCTATATGATTATTCAGATTCCCACGAGTCGCCTGCGCGCGGAATCGCTGCGAGAGGATGCTCAGCAGCATATCCTTCGTGCTCGTCTTCCCACTCGACCCAGTGAGTCCGATGACGCGTATAGGCTCAAGCTCACCGCGCCACCAGCATGCCAGCATCTGCAAGGCGAGCAGGGTATCCGCGACGCGGATGATACTACAGTCAGGATGCAGATCACCGAGCTCTTCAGAGACGAGGACGGCAGCAGCACCTGATTCCGCAGCCTGTGCGGCAAAGAGATTCCCATTGAATCGCGCTCCGCTCAGCGCGACAAAGAGACAGCCAGCGGCAAGCTGGCGCGTGTCCGTGACGACACCCGAAGAGATGACACGCGAGCCCCGAGCCACGAGCGTTCCGCTTGTGGCTTGTACGAGAGTATCTATGTCTATGCTCTTCATGGATATGAAAACTTTATTTAGAATGTGAATGGCTTACTAGGACCTCTGTCCTGATCTTCATCGGGGCGAGGGGATGGTCTGTCGCGGTCAAAGCCTCGGTCACCACCACGGTCAAAGCCTCGGTCGCCGCCTTCTCTATCGAATTCACGTGGCTTACGTGATGGGGTACTGAGTCCTTCGGGATTCTTCTCGCGATAATAGGTATTAATCGTGCCTAAGTCGGAGAAGTGGATAGTCTCTTCGCCAAAGATCTGATAATCCTCATGTCCCTTACCGCAGACGAGCACGACATCACCGGGGCGTGTCATCTCAAGGGCGGCGCAGATGGCTTCCTTACGGTCTGTGATGCGCTGCTGCTTCGGCTTCGGGATACCTGGCATGATATCATTGATGATGCTTTCTGGATCTTCGGAGCGAGGGTTATCACTGGTGACGATGCAGATGTCACTGTAGCGCGCAGCAGCTTCTCCCATGAGAGGACGCTTCCCCTTGTCTCGATCGCCACCGCATCCGAAGACGGTGATGAGGCGACCTGCACGACAGAGGCGGCGCATCGTGGAGCAGACGTTCTCCACGGCATCAGGTGTGTGGGCGTAATCGACGAATGCCTGCACATTGTTCACGCTGCTGACGAGCTCAAGACGACCAGGTACTTGTGGTGTATGTGCAGCGGAGGCGATCGCATCGCGAAGCGGTATGCCAGCGGCGGAGCAGCCAGCGATAGCGGCGAGGCTGTTAGATATATTAAAATCACCGATGAGAGGCGTGCGCACGAGGTACTTCTTTCCCTGATAGTTCAGCTCAAACTGGCTTCCCTTCAGCGACACGATGCTAGGGCGAGCACAGTAGTCGGCATCGTCCGAGAGACCAAAGGTGCGCACACGCATCAAAGGTGATAGTTCCTCACTGAGTCGACGGCCGTAGCTATCATCTATATTAATCACCGCTATAGCCTTACGAGCACCTTCTGCTATCATGTCGAGGAAGAGCTGCTTCTTCGCCTGATAGTAGCTCTCCATGTCCTTATGGTAGTCCATATGGTCCTGTGTGAGGTTCATGAAGATGCCGACACTGAACTGCGTGCCTGCGGTGCGACGCTGGGTGAGCGCGTGGGAGGACACCTCCATGGCGACGGCTCGGCAGCGATTCTCAAGCATGCGATGCAGCAGGGACTGGAGCTGGTGGCTGCCCGGTGTCGTATTCGACGAGGACTGACGCTTATCACCGTCATCGGTGATGATAGTGCCGATGAGTCCAGCGCGCTGCCATGAGCTGCGGAAGATGTGATTGCAAAGGTAACTTACGGTGGTCTTCCCATTCGTCCCAGTTACGCCGAGCATGACGAGGTCCTTACTAGGCTCTCCGTACCACTGGCTGACGAGCTGACCATTCGCCTGACGTGAGTCAGGCACTTCTACCCAGTAGACGCCTTGCGAGCGTGCGGCATCGGTAGGTGGGCACTGTGCGACGATGGCGCGAGCACCCGCCTTAATCGCTGAGAGGATGGCATCGTGTCCGTCAAAGTTGCAGCCTTTCACGGCGACGAAGCATGAGCCTTCTGTCACCTCACGGCTGTCGTCGGTGAGCTGGGTGATTTCTTCAGGGGCTGTCCCTGTGCTGCGGCTCTGGCTGAGGCAGGAAAAAAGTGTGTCGCTATTCATGATGGGAGGATGGGGGGAGGAATGTTATTGTGTGGAGGCTGTTTTGCGAAGGTTGTCTCTGTATTCGCGGTATGCGATTGGATCATCTGGCTGGAGATTAAGCAGGTCGATGAGGCGTTCAGTAACAGCGCGGAAGATAGGTGCGGCTACAGTGCCACCGCCTATTCCCGTACCGAGTGAGCGCTGGGGTTCATCGATGACGGTCATAATGACGAGCTCAGGCTTGTCCGCGGGGATCATACCAGCAAATGAGACAGTGTAAAGCTTATCATGATAACCACGTCCACCTTCTTTCGCTTTCTTCGCAGTTCCTGTCTTTCCGGCTACCTTAAATCCAGGTATACCCGCGAGTACTGCTGTACCACGTCCATGCTTACCTTTGCTCTCTGTGACAGTGCCTAGCGCCTTTCGCAGGTTACGAGCCACGCTGGGCTTGATCACCGCGATGGGGTCTGCTGGCTCACACTCGTCGAAGACTCGCCCATTCGAGTCGATGATCTTATTAACGATGCGAGGAGCGAGACGTCGCCCATCATTCGCTATCGTCGCGTATACCATAGCCATATGGAGGGGTGACAGGTTAATGGAGTAACCGAAGCTGAGGCGCGAGAAGTTAATAGGAGCGGAAGGATCTGCTACGAGACAGGCACCTCCATTCGGAATATCGAGCGCAATACGCTTCGTGACCCCGAAGGCGTCCATGTAGTCGCTGAAGGTCTTCCACCCGACGGTGCGGGCTATGTTAAAGGTACCAGGGTTACTCGACTTCTTCATCACCGCCCACGCGGGGATCACACCATAGCGGAATCTGCCATCGCTAACAGGGGAACCACCGGGGACGACGACAGGGTTCGTGCTAATGGGCGTCTCTAATGAAATCTTATTCTTATCGAGAGCTGCCGCCATGGCGATCACCTTGAAGGTGGAGCCAGGTTCGTAACGAGCCTGAGTCGCGAAATTAAACTCCCCTGTGAGGGCTGCCCCCTTCGGACCCAGTGTATTTTCCCTCGGACTATGCCCTAAGGCCGTGATGAGATCTTTACTATTAAGATCGAAGGATGGTCGACTCGCCATGGCGAGGATGTCACCTGTCTTCGGATCGACGACGATGATGCAACCGCGCGGTGACTGAAACTCGCGAAGACCACGATCGAGCTCTTCTTCCACGATGCTCTGGATGCGCATGTCGATGGTGAGCTGTACATTCAGCCCTGGTCTCGCGGAGAGATAGCGGTCGTCTGCGTCTGGGATGATCTGCCCACGGTTATTCGCGCGATATTCCCTCACACCTGGTGAGCCAGAAAGATAGTGTTCGAAGCGCGACTCGATGCCGTTCACCCCATGATTCTCAGCGTTCACAAAGCCGACTACATGGGCTAAATGCTCAGGCTCGGCGTAGGAGCGTTCAGGGTTAATCTCTATCGTCACACCCGCTATGCGCGAACGCTTCAGAGCCTGTCGCAGCTTATTGGCATGATCTTGAGAAAGCCCCTTCGCGATGACGATGCGTTTTCTAATCGTACGCGTCGGTCTTCCTTCTGCGCTCGCCTTCGCGTTGTAGGTCTCAGTCGCATTCTGAGCGATCATTTCGATGATGTCTGCTTTCTTAATCGCGCGCTTGATCTTTTTCCCAGTCGTCGCGTCACGAACGATGACGGACAGGTGACCGATATAAGGGTAGATAATCTCTGAGACTAACTGATCGTGAAGCTCGAAGAAGTACTTCTGCATGTCCAGTCTGTAGGTCTCTGACTTCATCTTCTTATTCTGCGCAGCCTGACGGCGACGCTCGGTCTTCTCTTCCTCCGTGAGCTGACGCTTCGCTTGCTTATTAAGTCGACGCTCGTAAGTGCTGATGATTTTTTCTCGATCTCTCTCCGTAGCCCCCAGCCATTTAGGATCATAGATAGCCTGATTATAACTCAAGGCTTCGATGACACGACTGATATCGCGCAGGTGATAGCGGTCGCCTACGAGCTCGCAGTTCTGGATATTGTTCGTCAGGATTTCTTCACGCCTATCCATGATGATGCCTCGCTGGGCAGGGATATGCTCCTTGCGTACAGAGACTTCACCCGTGTAGATATTTCGATGGGCTTCCCCTCCGAGGTGCAGGTCAACCAAACGCGCTACAACAGCTGTAGCGGATACGAGAACGCATCCGCTCAGTAGCAAGAATCGCAATTGATTATTATTATGGTGCAACACAGTGGTGAGGAGAAATCCTAAACATTAAGGGGTGACTAGAGATGGTATCGAGTGCGGTATAGAGGCATCATCTCGCAGAGAGAGTGCTTTCCTCTCAGGAGTTAGAGCTGTCTCTATCTGGTCTATATTAATAGCCTGTAGCTCAGAGCCTGTCTGACTGAGGCGATCAAGGATGGTCCAGCGGTGCGTGAGCTCATTCGCCCTCGCATGGTACATGCTAGCGGACATCTGCGCGTTAGCCGTGAGTCGCTGTAGCTTCTCCTGCTCGATGCGGATAGCGGTGATGTCGTTTTTCACCAGCGCGTAGTCCACACCGCCACATGCGATGATGAAGGCGACAACGATCATCCACACGCAGGTGGCGACGCTGATTTGATGACGTGAGATTGCTTTTTCGCTTACGTTTGACATGGGTTAAAGGTGGGTTAGATTTTTTCGATGATGCGCAGCTTCGCGCTACGAGAACGGGGATTGATAGATAATTCTTGCTCGCTTGCGACGAGAGGCTTGCGGTTCACGAGCTTCGCGCAGTACTCCGGATTCGGTCGAGGGGCTGGCCACTCGGGTCTGTCTACTTCGGGCTTCGTGATGCGCTCGAAGAATCGCTTGACCGCGCGATCTTCGAGGCTGTGGAAGGTGATGATAGCCATGCGAGCACCTGGGCGCAGATGCTTGATGCCCTCTTCTAGCAGCGTGTGCAGAGCTCCTAGCTCGTCATTCACCGCGATGCGCAGGGCCTGAAAACTACGCGTCGCAGGATGCTGCTTGCCCTTGCGCGGGAGAACAGAGGCGATGATATTCGCCAGCTGGCTCGTCGTGGTGATGGGCGTGATGTCGCGCTCGCGAACGATGCGACGTGCGATGGCGCGGCTCGCGCGCTCTTCGCCATACTGCCACAGGATATCGGCTATAGCCTTCTCACTCTCTTGAGCGATGAGATCTGCCGCGCTGTAGGGGGCTTCGGGGTTCATGCGCATATCGAGCGGACCATCCTGCATGAAGGAGAAGCCGCGCTCAGCGCAGTCCACCTGAGGTGAAGAGATGCCTATATCGGCGAGTATGCCATCTACATGCTCCACGCCCTCGGCACGGAGCAGATCGCTGATGTCACGGAAGTTCCCCGAGAGGACACGGAAGCGCTCACCGTAGCCAGCGAGACGCTGACGCGCGGCGGTGCGTGCCACGGGATCTTGGTCGATGCCCCAGACCTGTGCGCCCTTTTCTAGCAGACGCTGCGTGTGACCACCGCCACCGAGCGTCGCGTCGATGAGAAGCTTTCCTTCCGAGGCGAGTAGCGCATCGCTCGCCTCCTCTGCCATGACGGTGAAATGCTGGAAGCGATCCGCGAGCTGCTGCCACAGCACGGCCTCAGACGATGGTGACTGCTGCAGCGCATCACTCGCGCCCCATTCCAGCTGCAAGTGGTAAGCCTGTTCTGCGGGGAGTGCCTTGATAAGCGGTGCCGCGCACCAGCCCTGAGGGGCAGCTGCTGCGAGTGCCGCTAAGCAGACCCCTATGAGCTCAGGCAGACTCTGCTCGCCCTGCAAGTCTAGCAGCAGGATGAGTGCATCACCGCACAGCTCGTAGCCCAGCACCCCTGCGATATCGCGCAGCAGAGCCGCGTCAGCACCCGCGCGCGTACACAGAAGGGCGTCAGATGTGCTTGTAAGCAAAGGAGTTTCGACCAGGTCGAAAGAAACACTATCCAACTCATTCTCAATAGTTCTCAAACGCCCGCGCGCGCCTTTCACTCCAGCATCTTGCATGCTCTGGAGAAGGCTCTTGCGCTTCTGTTGCCACTGGGAAAGAAGCTCTTCAGGGATGCTCCCCTCAGCCCAGACGACGACGCGGTACGCCGTACTCTCTGGAGCGAGGGATGCTCCCCAACTGTTGCGGGGTGCGCTCATGATTGTGAATAACTTTTATTGTGAATAACTTTTTAGAGTGTAGATCTGCGAGACATGTATGGGTGGTGAAAAAAAGTGAAGCAGAAGCACGGCAACGAGGTGTCGCAGTAACTCCTGTGCGAAACTTTACGAGATATCGAAAAGTTCTTGGAGTTCGTCATCCTCATCGCCGAGCGAATCGGAGTATGTTTGATAATCTTTCGGTCGCCAGATGCAGAAGTGATCGCTGTAACCCACGAGGGTCGCGTCTTCCTTATCTATCTTATCGGGATACTTCAGGTGCTGTAAAACAACCTTCGGTAAAACGACCTTTCCTTGAGAGTTCAGGTCGGCGGTGAAGCACTGGGAGGCGATACGCTCGACTTTGCGCTTGATCGCAATGGCGGTATGACCTAGTGCCCGTGCTATCTCGGATGTGTTCTGCAGGTGCTTCTCAAGACCTTCTTTCGTGTAGCATTTCACGACTGAAAAACCTTCTTTCTTACTGCGTATCAACACGATACTAGAATACGTCTCATCACGCCAAGCCGCAGGAACCGTAACCCTATTCTTAGGGTCAATGGCATGGAGGAGCTCCCCCGTAAACCTGAGTTTGATTTCTTGAGACATATTGTGACACTTCCTGTCCCCTTAGTACACACTAGTACACTTCGAATGTCAACGAGAAAGTTTACTTTCCCGCATCTTTTTTTCTTGACGTATCGAAAAATGTATAAAAAGCTGACAATTCGCATAACGCATAGTCTCCTAGTTAGAACAGTATTGAGGTTTTCTCAGTGCACGCCTGTAAAAAAGAAAAATCCCCCTCACTCACCGAAGAGGATTCGCTGTATGGTCTGACGAGGAGAACCATGATAAATGGCATCTGAACTGGAGCTAGGACTTCTCGAAAAAAAGGCACTCCGTCAGAATCGTATCATGATTACCTCACTCGGTAAGGAGGCTAGTATTAGTAATGAAAAAGCTATAGAAAAAGTAGCGTAATTTAGCAGCTGATCGCTTTATATCGCAAGCGGAGGTTTAGCAACAACAGCCTACGTACCAGAAGGCATCGTGGCAATCAAGTCGCTATCCAGCATAAACCGCTTCGCGTCGCTGCGCTCTGATCGCTATTTATATGGATTGCTCCTTGACAGCCACGGCTTCTTCAGGTCGAAAGTAAGATTGCCTTGGTATGAAGCGACTATGGTCATGATACGATTCTAACGGAGTGCCGAAAAAAATTATTAAGAACTTACAGTCTGAGAATAAAACAGAGCTTAATGAAAGTAATATCATTAAGCTTACCCCCTTGGGACGTGAGCAGCGTGAACATTTCTTTATTGATTAACATTTAGTAAATCTCTAACTGGGCATTTTAAGCTTGATTCACGCTTAGAACCTAGTATTATTTCGCCTGACAGATGAGTGGGTGTGAAAACCACTCATTGAGAGACAACTGGGTAAAACTCGCTTTTTTAGTCACTTACCCCCATAAAAGCCATTACATTATGTCAGAACACCACACAAAAGGTAGACAGGGTCAAGGAGCCCGCCGCCGCAAGAATCGCTATCAGAGCCGCGGTCGCTACCAACGTATGCCCCGCCCCGATAACGCCACAGCCACGAAGCCTTCGCTACTCCAGCGTATCTTAGGCTTCTTCGGAATAGGTAAAAAGAAACAAGCCCCCAAAAAAGCCGCAGCCGCGAAGCAAGAAAAGGGAGCTAATAACAACCGCACACCACGCCAGCCCCGTCCTGCAAAGAACGGCACATCTGAGCGTCGTCGTCTGAACTCCACACCTCCCACTCGCAATGGTAGGCTCTACGTAGGAAATCTATCCTATGAGGTCAACGAAAGCGAGCTGGAAGATCTCTTCAAGGGATTCGGCGATGTGAAGAGCATCGAAATCATCTACAACCCACGCACCTACCGCAGCAAGGGCTACGCATTCGTAGAAATGCGCCACACCGACGCAGCACGCCAAGCTGCTGAGGTTCTGCATGGTCAGCCCTTCATGGGACGTGAGCTCATGGTGAGTGCTGCTAATGACAAGCAGGCCACAGATGAGCGTAGTAATAAGCAAGAGTGGCAGCCCGTCCCTATGGAAAAAGCCACGAAGGATAAGGAAGAGCGCAGCTCTGAGCCAGAGGCAGATGCCACCGCTGAGAACAAGTAAACCTCCTCGCAGAGATACATTCTTATAAGCCAGCGGCTCAGTCCTCGTGACTGAGCCGCTGTTTATTTTACACTTGGCAGAGCCCGCTACACTTGCTATCGTACAGTCATGTACATCCCCAAGCATCTTTCCGAGATACGCGATCTCATCGCGCAGGCCGAACTGCGAGCCCAGCGTCCTGCTGGTAGTGTGAAGCTGCTCGCCGTCAGTAAGACCTTCCCTTGTAGCGATATCATGCAGAGCTATGATGCGGGGCAGCGACTCTTCGGGGAGAACAAGCTCCAAGAGGCGATGGAAAAAATCCCCCAGCTTCCCGCCGACACTCAGTGGCATCTCATCGGACCGCTCCAGAGGAATAAGGTGCGCAAGGCTCTCCAGCAGGGCTTCGTCCTCATCGAGGCCGTACACTCGATGCGACTCGCCGAGACCATCTCGCGCATCGCCGTCGAGCTAGAAGTCGTCGCTCCCA
Organism: uncultured Akkermansia sp.; assembly: GCA_964370425.1. Lineage (GTDB taxonomy): Bacteria > Verrucomicrobiota > Verrucomicrobiia > Verrucomicrobiales > Akkermansiaceae > Akkermansia. Next base: position 70,155 of record CAYJJD010000003.1, read on the forward strand.
TCCTCATCGAGGTGAATATAGATGGAGAAGAGAGCAAGCATGGCTTCTCCGCCGTGGAACTACGCGCAGAATGGGAGACGCTCACTTCACTGCCAGCCCTTGATATCCGTGGGCTCATGTGCATCCCCGCCCCCAGTGATGAGGCAGAGGATTCACGCCCTGCCTTTGCGGCACTGCGTGAGCTTGCCACAGAACTACGTGCCCGTGGACCGCTGAGTTTAGAAGAATTATCCATGGGGATGAGCCATGACTTCGCCATCGCCATCGAAGAGGGCGCGACCATCGTGCGCGTCGGCTCAGCCATCTTCGGGCGACGTGATTATGCGTAACCCCGCCTTCTTTGCTTGCATCTCTGATGCTGTTTTGATATCATCCAGCTCATGGAAAAGGAGATAACTCCCGTTGTTCGTTTTACAGAAGGACGCTGGGCTCGCCTAGCAGCTTATATCATGCTCTTTATCTGGATAGCCTCCATGGCTATAGCGGATAGCCAAGCTTACAGCCAAGCGCCACTTCTCTTAGGACTCTTAGCCGTGCCCCTCTTCGGACTAATCGCGCTCGTGCAGCGTCAGCGATTTGTCCAATTACCTGTGATATCATGGGTGTCTCTAGGCTTCGCATCCTACCTCCTGCTAAGAGCCACAGCGAGTTACTCCACCTTTGATGCATACTCCGATATAGGCATTATCTTAGGCTGCGTCCTGTTCTATCTCACCGGTATCTACTTCGCCCACACGCCGAGAGTAGGGACACTAATGGTGCGCATGCTGTGCCTTGCTCTTGTTCTTAATATGATATGCTGGTTCTTGATGAATAAAACTGAGGTAAGTCTCAGTATCATAGGACGACCTGAGCATGGACTAGCAGGTGAACAGTCGCGCCACATGGCTCTCTTTTTGTACAAGAACTTCGCAGGAGCCTTCTTCCTGCTAGGTGGCGCAGCCCTGATATGGTATAGCGTCTGGGCGCGTCGGATTTCGGGCATTATTTATGCCTTGCTTGGCATCATATCCATCGTATTCTCCTGCTATTGTGGGACACGCGCTATCTTCTTCCTCGCACCTATCGTGCTGCTGCTAGGGTGGTTTTTCTGGTTCCTCATTCGCTTTTTCACTCAGGGTAAAGTCAGCTGGTTTGATGGCATTTTTGGGCTTAGCTTCATCATAGGTGTCGTGATGGCACTTTATGATTTCTTTTATGGAACGAGCGTAATGTCCATGATAACAGAAATTGACACTCACCTGCGTACACTCATATGGAGTAGCTTAATTCAAGAACTACCGAATGCGCCACTCTGGGGCTTCGGAGCAGGTGCATCTCAGTGGGAGATCGCTCCGTACTTCAACGAATGGGCGAGACCCAACTACGCGCATAATGAGTACTTACAGCTATGGAGCGACTATGGAATCATCGCCCTTCTCTCCGCTATCGTACTGATCATTGCTCATTTATCGAAGACCTTTCTACTCCTAACCGCCGAGGAGCCCAGCGACCAGCGTCGCCTAGCAGCGGCTCTTGCGAGCTTCATGCTTATCGGCTTTATCTTCCTTTCTATCACAGACTTTGTGTGGCATCAGTTCGCGCTAGCTGGCTCGACGGCCTTCTGCTTAGGTATACTCGCGTCGCCTGTACAAAGAAAGCGCAGCAACTTGCTCTTGCAGTTACTCGGTCGCGACCGCCAATGGATGGAAGAAAAAGCACTGATGGTGAGAGCTCAAGGCAGGACAGGTCGCATCGTCTTATCAGCCTCCCTCATCGCTCTCATCGCGGCCACCAGTATTCACTCCTTTATCATCACCCCGCCTTACCTGAAGCAATGGGCGTTCTATCAAGATTTTAAAAAGAACCCCTTCGACACAAAAGAGCAGTACGAAAGCGTCCTGGATCATTACCCAGACTACTTCATTCTAGAACAATATATGCGCGATTACCCTATCAGAGAAGAAGATGATCACGCAGCACGCACCATAGGCTACCTCAAAGCGGCCTTAGAAGAAAATCCTAAGAACATCTTCAACCTGATGCAGCTAGTCGAGACGAATATACTATTAGGCCGCTTCGAGGAGAACGAGCAACTCATGCGCCGTCACCTCCCCCGCGGCGGTACAGATCCAGTCCTCCTGATCCAGCCACATGTCGCCTATGGTCTCAATCTGCTATCGCAGGGATTAAAAGCCCTCAGTAACAATGAAGTAGAAAAAGCCTACTCCATGCTAGACTATGGACTGAGCATGCACAAGGTCAACGTGCTGTATCTCAACCACGTTTGGATGGCTGGTGCACCTAAGAACATCTCTGGCGCGGCACGACCAGGTGTCCAAGAATTACTTCGCATTGCCAAGGAGCAGCGCGACTTCCTACAAGGTCTAGAAATCGAAGCAGATCATAGCTGGAAAAAACCCTTTACAGACAATGAGCAAGGAGCCCTCTACCAACGTTATGTCGACAGGGCAAAATCCAAGCAAAAAAACTAAGTCTACGCCTTATTTTTAAGCATAGAAAGTAAATACATGCAATTACATTATTGCCAACGCCGTCTTTTTATGCTATTTTTCCCAGAGTGTTTTGCTAAATCCGAAGCTGCTAATTTTGCAAGATACCCTTAAGTTATACGTCAATTCCTACCATGAGCACATCTTTCGACAAAGTTCCCAAATCACGACTCCTGCGCCCCACCACCCAGAGCGCACTTCCTAAAACTAAAATGAGGCTACTCACTGCCGCAGGGAAGCCCATTGAGTCAGCACAAACGCCGCCACCCGATGCCGCAGCACAGCAAAGTGCTCAAGAGCAAGCCGAGTACGAACGCCAGATGGCTGAATACAACCGACAGATGGAGGAGTATAACCGCCAGATGGCGCAGTTTGAGCAAGAGCAAGCCGCAGCAGCAGCTACGCCCCCAGCTCCCGAGCCTACGCCACAAGCTGTCGCTACGCCTGAGCCTACGCCTACGCCCGAGCCTGCCCCTGTTACAGTAAGCCCTGCAGAAGTCCCTGCCGCTGCGCTAGTCCCAAGCATACCCGATTCTATGGTAGCTGAGGCAGCTGCCCCTGCGCCAGCAGCAGCTCTAGAGCCAGCAGGCACACCCGCAGCGAAGCCACGCTTACAAGTAGCACGCCCCAAGCTTCAAGTGAAAAGCGCAGCAGGAAGCCCGCTGACCAAGACTGCCGCAGCGGGATCTCAGAGCAAAGCCACTACTGCCAGCCCGCTTAAAAAGCAAGCAACAGCAGTAGCCAGCCCCTTCGCCCCAGCTCCCGCTAACGAACAGTCGGGAGAAGAAACGGATGAAGCCGCTCCAGCACGCCCAGATTATCTCAGCAGTTTAGAGACTAATACGAAGCCATTCTGGAAGTCGATGCCTTTCATCATCGGATTAAGCTTCCTTGTGGCGGCTGGTAGCTACAGTGCCTACACCATCATGCAGAACACGGCGAATGAAGAGGCACGCCTCGCGCACCAGAACGCAGTGAATGCCCTGCTTGAAAGAGCGAAGAAGATAAACAGAGCTGGCGTAGAAACACTCGCCGATGCGAGAGAAAAGAATGTAGAAGTCGTTTGCAGCATGGACGACGCGAAGCTTCTCCTCGGCGTGGTCATCGACCCATTCGTCGACGATGAACATGGAACCCCTCGCTACGGTGGTAATCCTGAAGGCGTCGCACAGAATGCCTGCCTACTCCTTGGCATAGCCGCTGAGAAAGACCCAGAGATCGCGAAGTACATCTTCACCGAGCTCGCAGAGAATGCGGCGAAGGTGAAGCCTTCCCTGCTCTCCTGGCTCATTCAGCGCATGGCCGTCGCCGACGTGAAGCAGTTTAACAAGCATCTGAGCATCCTCGCGAAAAGAGTCGCGGACAAGCCTGACTTTAACAGAAAAGATGAAGTACTCGCCTCCATCTGGGAAGTGAAGGGGCTGCGCGTCACAGAAAGAGATATCCCAGATATCACGAAGCTGCTTAAGGATGAAAAGATCAAGCCTGCGCTCAGCGGCGCCCTCGTCACCTGCCTCATTAACATCATGGACATGATCACCGACCCTGATAAAAAGCAAGACGTGGGCGATATGCTTTTCACGAATCTGCCAAAATCTCAAGTCAACAAACTGATACGAAGCCTCGGTGCCTCCAAGTCACCAAAGGCTCGCGCCTACTACGAAGGACGCATTCAGGATAAGAAAAACTGGCGCACGGAGCTGCGCTTCTTCACCGCATGGGGAGATGACAGCATCATTCCATTCTTCAAGGAACTGGAAGCGAAGGCAGAAACTGAGCAAGAGAAGATACAGATCAAGAGATCTTTCCAGAGCATCTTAATTCAGAATCGTGATCGCGACGACGCGACACTGAAGCTACTCATGGATGAATGCTTCGAAAAAGTATACGAAGACACCAGTGATTGGGACGATGTGCTGAACAAGACAGATCCAGATGCTGCTGCATTTATCGGAAAGGACGCTCCCGAGTATGACAGTCTTATGGCGCGCCGCAAGGAGCTCGAAGAGATACGCAGAGAAAAGCTAAGCTTGATCGAATCCATGGCTGGTCTCAATGAGCATGATTGGAATATCAAACTACTTGATCATTTCGAGAAAGATGCTGATGGTGATGTATCTTACGCAGCCAAGACAATACGCAAAAAGATTGCATCAAACACACTTCGCCAAGAAGCACTACGTGAGCGCTACCAGAAGCGCACGAAGTAAAAATCCCTCCCTTCTTTTCCCCCATTCGCTTTTCTAAGTGGATGGGGGAAAGAAATTTCTTGCGAAAGGGAGGTGAGTTAAGGTACAATAGCACACGTGAGTTATCAGGTTTTTGCTAGAAAATATCGGCCCCGCACTTTCAAGGATGTTCTCGGACAAGATCACGTCGTACAGACACTGTGCAACGCTATAGAACAACAGCGCCTTGCGCACGCTTACCTCTTCGTTGGACCGCGAGGGACGGGGAAGACATCGACAGCGCGTATCTTCGCAAAAGCTCTCAACTGTAGCGGCGGGCCAAAGGTCGACTTCGACCCAGATGAGGAAATCTGCCTCGAAATCGCAGAAGGACGTAGCCTCGAAGTGCTAGAAATCGACGGTGCTTCTAACAGAGGTATAGATAATATTCGTGACCTGCGCGACAGTGTGCAGTTCGCCCCTGCTCGCGGTCAGTTCCGTATCATCTACATAGATGAGGTTCATATGCTGACGAAGGAGTCCTTCAATGCGCTACTCAAGACTCTCGAAGAGCCACCTCCGCATGCGAAGTTCATCTTCGCGACAACAGAGCCGCATAAGATTCTCCCCACCATCCTTTCTCGCTGTCAGCGTTTTGACCTACGCCCCATCCCCACAGAAGTCATCGCGAAACATCTCGTGCATATTGCATCGAGTGAAGGTGTATCTCTGGAAGAAGAAGCCGCGATGGCGGTCGCACGCGTAGCCGATGGCGGTATGCGCGACGCACAGTCCATGCTCGACCAGCTCGTATCCTTCTGTGGTACGGAGATCGTCGAGAAGAATGTGAATGATATTTTCGGTGTCACGAGTCGCGAGACTGTGGCTCGCGCGCTCTGCTACATCTTAGACCGTGAGCTGCCTACCCTCCTTGAACTCGTCGGAGAGATCGCAGACTCGGGCGCAGACTTCGGTCAGCTACTCAGTGAGTTGATGAGCGCGATGCGCGAATTACTTGTCGGCAAGGTATCTGACAAAGGAGAGCTTATCAGTATCCCTGAAGCTTGGCGACCCGTACTTGAGAAGCTCCTGGATCGCACACCCTACGATAAAATCATTCGCCTCATGGATCTCCTCGCCATGGCGGAAGACCGCATGCGCTGGAGCACGAACAAGCGACTGCACTTAGAAATGGGTCTCATCCAAGGCGTACACGCACTCTCACAGGCTAATATCAGTGATATCGTGCGCGCACTTAATGGTGCCCCCATCGTAGACACCCCTATCGCGACCACTCGCCTCAAGCCAGTCAGTTATCCACAGGATGCTGCCGAACGTACGACCCCTGAGCCCGTTGTTAATCTCGTACCAGTCTCAGAGCCTATCGCGGAATCCGTCATTGAGCTCGAAGCAGAATGTGGACAAAATCAAGCACCTACACCCGAGCCTATCGCAGAGCCAGTAGCAGAACCTGTCGCACAGCCCGTCAATACAGCAGTAGCAGACGCAGCTCCAGAGAAGCCTGCTTATGAGCCTACACCAGCAGCAGAAGCTGCGCTTCAGGCAGATAATCCTCCAGCACCAGCTCTTGATGCATTCGCTGATGCTGCTCCTCAGCAGCCAGCCTACGCTCCTA
>CAYJJD010000003.1:76550-81813 GCA_964370425.1 uncultured Akkermansia sp.
GCTCCAGCTCTTGATCCATTCGCTGAAGTTGCCCCGCAGCAGCCAACCTACGCACCTGCACCTGTAGCTGAACCTACGCCACAGGCTAGCTATCCTCCAGCACCAGCTCTTGTTCCATTCGCTGATACTGCTCCTCAGCAGCCAGCCTATGCTCCTGCTCCAGTAGCGCAACAAGCTACGCCACAGCCTATTCATCCCCCAGCACCAGTGCATAATTCTATCGCAGAGCCAGCACCGCAGCAGTCAGTCTATGCTCCTGCTCCAGTACCCGCAGCTGCGCCAGCCGAAGTAGCACGCCAATTAGACCCCATCGATGATGCGCCACCCAGCTTCGCCACGCCACCGAGCATTGTCGCGCCTTTGGTACAAAATCAAGCGGTGAAGGTGAATCAGCAGCTCTGGGAGCGATTCCTCGTCATCTTTGAGCAGAGGTATCCACTGAAAGCGGGCATCATCAAGCATGCACGCTTTGCGAACTGCCGCATGGGTGAACTCAGCCTAGCCGTTCATCCTGACGACAGCATGACACGCGATGCTCTGACCGATCCTAACACACAGGACGACATTCTCAACATCTTCGAAGAGCTAAGCCATCAGCGACTCCGCCTGCGTGCCATCAGCGATTCAGCGATGCCTGCACCACAGGAAATCGACAGTTCAGCACGTCTTCCACTCCCTGAGCCCCTCGCCTCTACACCGAAGGTAGCACCACCTATGCCACAGGCGGTTGACCCCTCGATAGAAGAAGCGCAGAAGCAGCGAGAAGAGGAATTCTATAATGATCCCCTCATCCAGACAGCACTGCGAGAGTTTAACGCACGCATCATCCCATAAACGACGCCTCTAAAACACCTTAAAGACGCACGATCATGAATATACAGAAATTAATGAAGCAGGCTCAGGCCATGCAAGCAAACATGGCGCAGGCGCAGGAAAACCTCGCTGCGAAGGAATTCACCGCCGAAGCCGCGGGAGGTAAGATAAAAGCCGTCGTCGATGGTACAGGTATGATCAAGTCCCTGAGCATCGACCCCGCAGTCATCGACCCAGAAGACGCAGAATTCCTCAGCTCCCTCGTCTTGAAAGCAGTCCAAGACGCCATCTCTGGCGCGAAAGACATGGCAGACGGCGAGATGCGCAAGGTCACAGGCGGAATAGGACTCCCCTTCTAAAGGAAATCATCGAGCTAACAAACCTTAACGACAAGGCAGGAGTGAACGCTCCTGCCTTCCTTTTATCTATGAAACGCCCCATCCTCATCGTCGGACAAGGCCTAGCTGGCTCTTGCCTCGCGTGGAAGCTACTGAAAGCTGGGCAGCCCTGCCTCGTCGTCGACAGACCGCTGGCAGAGACCGCCTCACGAGTCGCGGCGGGACTCGTCAATCCCCTCACGGGGCGCAAGATCAAGCCAGACTGGCGGCAGCAAGAATGCCTCGCCGAAGCCCATCGCTACTACAGAGAAACAGAAGAAAAACTCCAAGGAAGCTGGTGGCAATGCACAGAAATCTGGCGAGAACTCAGCGACGAAGACCAGCACGACTTCTGGCAGCAGCGTAGAGAAAGCGAAGAAACTTCCTGCTTCACCGGTCCCCTGCTCCCTTGGCTACCAGGCTGGAACGGAGTAGGACATGCAGCGATCACCTATGGATCGGCAGTCCTGCATGCAGAACGGCTCGTGAACGCGCAGAGAGAATGGCTCATCGCCCGAGATGCCTTTCTCGAAGACGACGTAAGGCTAGAAGATATTAGCGAAAACCCAGCGGGGGGCATCCGATGGAAAGAGCAAGAATTTCGCGCCATCGTCTGGTGTGTTGGATATGAAACGGCGGCAGCACTCGGCGCGCCGTGGTTAGAAAGTCGCCTCTCACAAGGCTGCATCATCGACATCAAACTACCCGAGCTCAGCGCCCCAGACGCCATCCTACACTTCGGGCACTGGCTCGTGAAGCAGCAAGACGACATCTGGCGGCTGGGCGCGAGCTACGACTGGGTATGGGCGGACGCAGGGACACCCGCACCGACAGCAGCAGTAGAACTACTGCATGGTCTCGTGCAACGTTATGCTGGCAGCTATGAAATCGTGAGAGCGAGGGCAGCAGTGCGCCCCATCATACGCTACTCGCAGCCAGTAGCAGGAGCGATACCAGAGCGAGCGGGACACTACATGCTAGGAGGGCTGGGAAGCAGAGGCTGCACGACAGCACCGTGGGTGAGCGAGCAGCTCGTGGCACATCTGATAGAAGGAGTAGAACTCCCAGATGACCTCATACCGCAGCCATTGTATGATCGTTACATGAAAAAACGCGCCCTGCGACCTTGACCTACGCGCAGGGTAAGAATGAAGGTGTCGCAATACCTATAAGCGACACCTAAATGGGAGTCCAGAGGGACTCCCATCTATGTGACGCTTAGGGGTACTGCATCACTCATATATAAGAATTCAGCTCCTTTAATATGCTCTTTATTAGTAAATTAATCTTTTAACACCTACTGTAAGGCCTTAATCTCATCGCGTAAGTAGGCCGCGAGTTCGAAATCGAGGCGCGCGGCTGCTTCTCGCATTTCTTTTTCCAGTCGCTTGATGCGCTCTTGCTTGCTCTCATGTTCACCCTCTTCTGCTGCTTCCAGATAGTCGTCTTCTCCGTCTTCTTCTGGTGTGTACAAGCGCAGGGTGCTCTGGGCGCCACGTTTCACCGAGTGTGGGGTGATGCCGTGCTCCTCGTTGTACTTTCTCTGTATGTCGCGTCGTCTATCCGATTCGCTGATGAGTGCTCGTATAGACTCCGTCTTGACATCGCAGAAGAGGACGCATTCCCCTTCTTCATGTCGCGCGGCACGTCCTGCTGTCTGCACAAGGCTGGTTTCGTTTCTGAGGAATCCTTCTTTATCCGCGTCGAGGATGCAGACGAGCGAGACTTCGGGGAGATCAAGACCTTCTCGCAGCAGGTTAATGCCGACGAGGATGTCGACGCTGCCAGCACGGAGTTTCCTGAGTATCTCGACGCGCTGGATGGCATCGACATCCGCATGGATGTACTCGACACGTAGGTCAAGCTTTCGTAGATAATCGGTGAGGTCTTCTGCTGTGCGTTTCGTCAGGGTGGTGACGAGGACGCGCTGGTTCTTCTCCACGCGCTCGTGGCAGAGCTCGATGGTGCGGTCTATCTGCCCCGCAAGCGGTTCTAGGGTGATCTTGGGCTCTAGCAGGCCTGTCGGTCTGATGATCTGCTCGACGATGAGGGGCTGCCCGATGCGGTCGGGGTGGAAGTCCTCCGCAGGACGAGATGAGGGGTCGGGCGGGATGCGGACTTCATTAATCTTATGGTAGAACACGCCTCGGAAGTCTTCGGGGGCTTCTTTTATCGCGCGGCTGGCTTTTTCGCTACGCGCGTGGGTGTTCCCTCGCTTAGACTTCATCACAGGTATCATGCTCTTGTTCCCAGCGACGCAGTTCACGTATTCAAAGGCGGCTGGCGTGGCACTGACGTAGACGAGCTGGTCTTGCTTCCCCATGAACTCGTCAAAGCGCAGCGGTCTGTTGTCGAGTGCGGAGGGGAGTCGGAAGCCATGCTCGACGAGGATGCTCTTGCGCGAGCGGTCGCCTTCGAACATACCACCGACCTGCGGGACGGTGGCGTGGGATTCATCTATGATGGTGAGCCTGTCGGGCGGGAAGTAGTCCTGTAAGGTGGAGGGCATGCTGCCAGCTGGGCGGCCGCTGAGGTGGCGAGAGTAGTTTTCTATTCCCTTGCAGAAGCCTATTTCATGGATCAGTTCAAGGTCGTACTCGGTGCGCATCTTGAGTCGCTGGGCTTCGATGAGCTTGTTCTCCTTTTCGAACTTCGCGACGCTGCGGCGTAGTTCTTCGCGTATGGCTTGGATGGCTGGTAGTCGCTTTTCTGCACTACTGACGTACTGCTTCACAGGGAAGAAGAGGTAGCTTTCGAGGCGTTCGCGTACGCGTCCTGTCTGTGCGTCGATGAGGGCGATGGAGTCGATCTCGTCTCCGAAGAACTCGACGCGTATGGCTTCTCCATCGCTCTGGGCGGGGTAGATGTCGACGAGGTCGCCTCGGACACGGAAGCGTCCGCGCTGGAAGTCGTAGTCGTTTCGCTCAAAGAGTAGTTCGATGAGGCTGCTGAGCAGCGCGTCACGGTCGAGGCAGTCGCCTTTTCTGATGGACAGGGTCAGCTCTCTGTAGTCCTCGGGAGAGCCCAGACCGTAGATGCAGGAGACAGAAGCGACGACGATGACATCGCGCCGCAGAAGCAGCGAGCGCATGGCATTCAGACAGAGTCGGTCTATCTCCTCGTTAATCGCGCTGTCCTTTTCGATGTATGTATCAGTGCTCGCGATGTAGGCTTCGGGCTGGTAATAATCGAAGTAGGAGACGAAGTACTCGACGGCGTTATGCGGGAAGAAGCTCTTCAGCTCGGAGTAGAGCTGGGCGGCGAGGGTCTTGTTATGCGACAGGACGAGGACGGGTCTATTCTGCGCGGCGATGATGTTCGCTATCGTGAAGGTCTTGCCACTGCCAGTGACTCCCATGAGGCACTGGTGCTTGTTGCCCGCATCGAGGGATTTTAGCAGCTTTTCGATGGCCTGCTTCTGGTCGCCTGAGGGCTTGTAATCGGATTCTAGCTGGAAGATGGACATGGGAAATGAGGGTGTTTTTTTGCTGAGGCATAGTTGCGCATTGACAGACGGGAGACTCTACGGCATCATAGCCCTGCTTATGTATATCCCCACCCAGAAAGAACGATACAGCAGTGTCGCGAATATTACACTTCTTCTCTGTGTCATTGCGCCTAGTAGCGTCGTGGCATGGTTTTATACGAAATTGAGCTTTGGGGTGATCATGAGTGCCTTTACGTGGCCACTAGCTCTGCCGCTCCAGCCTGTGCTGGGAAGCTTAGGGGGGGCGATGATTATGTCGTCGGTCCTACAGCTCGTGGCCTTCCTACTGCTGCGCCGTAGCAAGATGCCTGCGAAGAAAAAGCTGACGATTGCGATCGTCTGGGGGATGAGCTTTGCGCTCATCGTTCGCTTCCTCATCGCGTACACCGTGTATCAGGCGGCTATCCAAGAGGGGCTGCGCTCCGCTCAGTAGCAGTGTATCGCTACGCAGGAATTTTGTAAAGGATAATGATCCCTAAAATATGATCGATCAGGGGGATTCCCCCCTCTGCGACTACGCCATGTCTGCAGCAATCGAGTAGGGGGCTTTCGCCCCCTCTCACACCACCGTACGTGCCATTTATGG